>JAUXGS010000062.1 GCA_030621945.1 Methanosarcinales archaeon
AGGTCTCGTTATCCGAACGCACCGCTTCTGTAATCTTTTTTAATGTGATGTTCGCTGCAGGGATTATATCACTTGCATTATTCTCAATTCCAGCAATGTAATCCCTATTGTCCCCGTTCAGCACATATCCGAACGGGATGAAACCAACCGAATCTGGTTCTTCTTTAATCGTTTCCAGCATCAACTCAAAACTGTCCGTAACATTTTCGTTTTTTGTTTCGTTTATTTTGTTTTCATTCATGTATTCACAGAACCTCTCCTCACACCCCGTCTCCCCTTCGTAATGATACCCGGTCCAAGTGCCATTCGTGCAGTTGTATATTTCCCATAGTCCGTCTCTCGTGAAGTCCTGCCGAGAAGATGAAATAACCACAATTGCCGCGTTTCCTATCTGATAAGGTTCAAGCGCGGGATATTTTTTGAGTTCCGTGAGTGTTAAATCCCGGTCGGCAGCCGCAATATCTGCCCATCGCCCTCCCACCGCGATGATACCTGCATCCGTATCATAGCCTTCTATCTTTATCTTCACGCCACGATTTATCTCGCCATATCTCGCTTTCAACGCATCCGTAGCGGGTTTCGCAATGTCGGTCCCGGTTACATCTATCTTTATCGCCGCCGCTTCACCCACGTCTTTCGCGTCCACCTCTGCGGTATCTCTTCCGAAATCACTTACCATCACCGCGATAAAACTGGACGCACTCGCCACCACAACAACCAACAGCAATGTTGCAACTATCGGCGATACCCCACTTGTATCTTCTATTATAGAATTCATAAATCTTACTTTGGTCCATGTCTTTATATGGCTTTTAGATGTAAAATATATATAACATATAGAAAATAATGACTATTTATAAAGCGGTTATAAGGAGCGAAATGAACGATGACGGATTATCGGCTTTTTGGTTTATGGAAAAACCCTTTCACTCTTCATAGTCTCGATGCGCATCTCGAAAGAAATGTTGACATAAAACTGGCGGCTGCCCTTGATGAGATAAAGAGCGGGAAAAGAGAGAAGGCAGTCATATCGCTCTGCGGTTTTGACGGATATGGGAAGACGGAGACGCTTCGGATACTGGAAGCAAATGCGAACAGAGGCGGAATCAATGCCTTATTTTTGGATGCCTGCAACATCACTACCACCATGGCTGGAATTGTAAAAAGACCCTTTTTGAAACAGAAAAAGGATGCAAACATAGAAAAAGCCATAGTATCTGCTATGAACAAACATAAACCGTCTGTTCTGCTATTTGACAACTTGCATGACTCGGAACTTGTAACTCCACTAAGCTCCGTTGCTACTTCCGTAGTAAACTCCATCTTTGATAAACTCGACTCTGGCATGATCGTGTTCAGTTGTAGTGAATCGCACGCTCCAGATATTCCTGTGGTTGAGTTACCGCCACTGACCGATGAAGAAGCCATCCTGATTGTCGGGCAGCGTCTCGCTTTATTGCGCTATTCTCAAAACATTGACCCACTTTATCCGTTCTCACGCAGTTTTATACGTGAGTTAAACAGAGCAGTAGGCGGAAATCCTGGCATTCTCCTCGAACGGTTGGATGATATATTGAAAGAAGCCGCGGAGAAGAAGATACCTTGTATCGCGGATCTAAAAAACCCATAAGAATTTACAAGATTACCCACACTTTTTGCAAGCAAATCTGTGGTTACGTAAGGAAGATCAAACATACGATTAGACTTACCGTCACAAGAATCACGCTATGTTTTATTCCCTGACGTACATCGCCCTCAGACATTATGCCGCCAATTATCCCACTCGCAAACCCATTTATCATCATTACACGGAAGAACGAGGTCTGAAAGTCTATATTCACCGGCGAGATCGCAAAACCCGTTATTGCCCCGGCACCCGCTGCCGCGGTCATACTCTGAAGTGAGGGCAGTACCGTTTGATAAAGTAGCACGAGCAAACCTACAAGTATGAACTGCGCAACGTATATAACCGTTATATATTCTCTCAGCAATGAGTCTTTCTCACGTTCAAGCACAAATGTATTCTCCATATCCTTTGAACATTGCAGTATCACATCTCCGATCCCACCGCCTATTCGCGATGCCTGAACCACTAAATACGTATATTTCTCGATTAACTCGCTTTTAAGCTGTTTCGCGAGCTCGAACATCCCTTCTTCAAATGTCATCCCCCACTCCAGTTGCTTTGCTAAAAGGTCAATGTGCGGCGCAAGTGACTCTATACGCCCATAAACCTCCAGCGTTGTTGAAGATTGCAGTTCTAGCACGCCTGTGACAGGATCGAGCCCACCTCTTAAAAGCTCCGACAACTCAAATAAAAACCGTGCAAACTCCTGTTCATACTTTATCCTTCTCTTTCTCTGTAGATATACGTAGAATCCATAGGGGGCAAGTGCAATAAGCGTGGCAATCACGATGATTATATCCAGAGGCGGAATCGTATCCCCGGATTCCGACGCAGTTGGAGTATCTGATTCATTGAGGGGTAACTCCCTCATTCCATTCCCATTACTATCTACCGTATCTGTGACAGTGAAAATAGCACCAAAAAGGACGATCAAAATAGCTATGACCGAAGAAATGAGTAGAATAATGTATTCTCTCGGGATGCCACTTTTTCGTTTTACCCGCCTGATAAATTTTGATAATTCTGCCTTATCTTTTGTCTTAGCCGCGCGTGGAGAACCGTTTTTTTGTTTTGGCTTCGCAACTCTGCCCTTGTTCTTTAACCTCCGGGTTATGCCGCGTACAAAATAATAGATTAAAAAGAGAATGGCTGCGTATATTGCTAAACTGATTGTCCATCTAATAACCGAATGAAAATCTATCATTTTAGCCACCTCTCGAAAATGCAAGCATGAGCAGCACGCCGAATATTACATTTGCCATCGGAATAACAAAATACACGAACATATAAAAGAATACCTCGGCGGAGAACGGTCCTATCTTTCCGCCCATGAGCATACCTCCGAGCACCGCGAACAAAATCCCTATAATCGTGCTCATCAGAATCAGGGATACATACATCTCGGCATAAAAGGACATAGATAAAGCAAACTCCTTCTGCACCTGCCGTTTCAGATCCATGACCCGCGTGAGCCGGTCATAAAAATATGTCTCAAGATTGCCACCGGTATGTGCCAGTTTCGTCATGTCTATCAAAAGAGAACGCAGCAGTGCCGAAGGTGTTTTCCTTACTAGATCCGTCATCGCCGCTATAACGTCCGCACCCTCTATCTCTATCATCCTCTCCAATTTTTTGAACTCATCGGAAAGTTTACCATATCTACCGTTTGCAATCTCTTTGAATATCGTAATCGGTGCCGCTCCTGTTGATGCCGTGAAAGACATGTGGCTCAATGCGAAAGGCAATTCACGGTCTATCTCCATTCTTTTGTCCTGTATCTTTGTTGTCAGAGAGAACGGAACTGCAAACACAGTCACAAGGATTAACGTTGCCAGGATAAAGAATGGCGAGAACATAAGCGCTGTCAGGTCATCGAACGCAGGTAAAAGGCTCATTTCCAGATTCAATGCAAGGTTTAATACGAAGAAACTCAAAACGATTACAATAACTGCTATACTCACACCCACAATCCACGACGAGATGAACATGCCGGGTGACATGTCCATATCCGCCTGATATAACTTATCAGCCAGCCGTGCACCAACACCGCTTTTATCCAGGTGTTTACCTAAGACACGATAACAGAACTTAGCATAAGAGTTCATTTTTTATGATATCTGCGAATACCTCTTGCTACATCCCTGAAATGTGTGATGTTCTTCTGTCCCATCTCTTCAATTAGCTTCGTCCTCTCTTCTATCTCTTGCTGTAAATACTCTAACTCGATACCAAACTCCTTTGATACCTTTTCAAGCACATAACTCCGTCCCATGTACGTAAATTCATCGTCGTACGCATTCCAGTTGAAAATGTTATTCGTTATGAGATGCCCTGATTCAATCCCCAGAATCTCCACCGCTTTTATAATTCTTCTTATATGCCCTTCCGCACGCAATACTCTTCCGGCAATGAGTACTAGATCCACACCTTCCAGCAGCTTTTTCGGCACGTTCATAGGCGGTGATTCTATCCTGTTTATCAATTCCGGCATCGTGCCTGCATGGATTGTTCCCATCACCGCATGCCCGACCGAAATCGCTTGAAACATCGTGAACGCCTCGCTTCCTCTCACCTCGCCCACAATGATGTAATCCGGTCTCTGTCTCAACGCTGCTGTAAGGAGGTCATACAAGCCAATGTCTCCTACTTTACCGGACGTACCGGACGTACCAGAAATGCCTGAAATGCTGGACTCACGTGCTCGCCCAAATCCGCTCCTCGTCACAGATTGAATCCAGTTATCATGCGGTATGTTAATCTCCGCGGTATCTTCTACCGATACTATCTTGTCTTCCGGTTTGATGAACAGCGAAATAGCATTAAGAAGAGTTGTCTTGCCTGTTGCCGTACCACCGGAAATAAGCATGGATTTGCTGTAATCCACCAATAGCCACAGGTATGCCAGTAGATGCGCAGATACACTACCATAGTTTAAAAGGTCAATCGGCGACATCGGCTCTTCTGTGAACTTACGTATGGTAAAAGAAGAGCCCTTTTTCGTTACTTCCGTTCCATATGTCAGATTTAACCTGCTGCCGTCCTGAAGCGTAGCATCCGTTATCGGGTCAAGAACCGAGATATGATTGCCCGAACTCTGCGCCAGTTTTAGCACAAACCGGTTTAAATCATAGCCTGTTTCAAATTGCACAGTTGTGGGTAGCGATTCAAATAGATGATGATACACAAATATGGGTAACTCGGGACCGTTACAACTGATGTCTTCGATATATGGGTCGTGCATCAACAAATCTATCTGTCCGAAACCGATAAAATCACGTTTCAGGTAGTACATTATCTTTTCCAGTTGAAAATCATCCACTTCTATCCCGTATGTATCTACAATCTCCCGAACGTTCCTTTCGATGTACCTGCTTGGTGTTTCTTTGTCTATGTTGCGGTCAACGTTAAAAAGTCTTTTAATCTGCTTTAGTTGCTCTGTCCCGCCATTTTCAAATGTGGGCTCGATTGCATGGTACATGATTCCACCAACAGCAGCATCATATACGATGTTTGCAAATTGATGCGGTGGCTTCACGGGATAAGTGATGTTTTTTTCACCACCATTGTTGTATTCTTTTAAAATATCTGAAGCACTCGGAATTTCATAATCCAATTCGAGTGTGGGTTCCACTTCCGTATCCTGGACCGACTGCGGCTCTTGCCGTGGTCTTAGCTTAAATCCTTTCAAGCCCTGTTTTATTCCGAGCATTAAAAAATTTAAATCATTGCAATACTTATATCTGAGGTAAGTAAAATATATAGAATAGTTATTCTATCCTCTCCCTTGTATCTATGGATATGCCTTCTTCACCAACGGTGAAAGGTATCATGTTGTCAAGGGGTAGAGTTCCATCCAGTTTCGGAATATTTATGAACCGGTTTATTCTATCTCCGGTATGCACCACCAGAAACTGTATTACTCCGTCCACAAGCGACCGCATTATCTGTTCCGTTCTACCCGGAATAACACCCATATCAGAAGTCAATAAAAAGACTCGATCCTCCTTTCTGCTCGCATCTATAAAGGACTTGAGCGTTTTGATCAAGTCGTTCATGCCGCTATCTACAAATAGAGATGTGAAAGGGTCCACGATACAGACATCACCACGGCATACCTCAGGTAACGAAGCGGAGTCGCTAAAATTACCGATAATCTCAAAATCACCGGGATTATTTTTCAACTTAAATACGGTCATTTGCCTGTTTACATCTTCCTTCCGCTTTGGGGTGATATAAACCACACGTTTCCCTGCCTTCGCGGCTTCAAATCCTACCTTCTGAACAAATATATGTTTTATTGTGCCCAAGTCCTCTTCGATCAATATTACACTCTTTTCCGGCAGCTCATCTAATCTAATCTTCGTGAACATGATTTCTTGTTGGTTATCGAATTGTAAGCATTTTACTATATAGATTTGTGTTCTGTATATAAAATAATAAGAAAAACATTATGAA
>JAUXGS010000111.1 GCA_030621945.1 Methanosarcinales archaeon
AAAACAGGGAAGAGCTCAAAAACGTATTTTTGTAAGTTTGTAACTTTTCATGATGTTGAAAATAACAAAATTATCAGATTTGATAATCCAAAGCTGAAAATATCAAAAAGGGGAAATAATTGGGTCATTGAGGGACAAGATAATGACAAAAACCTTAGAATCGTCTTAGAAACTTATGCAACAAAACGATATGGCATGAAGGGCGGTGGTTCACAAGTTTATATTGAATATGCTATTACGCCTACAGAGTTCAATCTAAAAACCGAAGGCAGAATGATTACTTTAGAGGATGTAGGCGAAGGTGTGGGAACGTTTGAAGATGCATATTGGTGATCTACTAAAAGACTCCCGCCTTTATCTCCAGAGCCCTGGTAACCTCATCCAGTATTTCCTGCATTTTGCCTTTTACCTTCTTCCATGCTTCCTGGATCGGAACCGCGGTATACACGTATTTAAGCCTTTTGCCCTGTTCTACCTTTTTAATTATGAACCCTTTCTGGTCTAATCCCCGGATATATTTCCGTATTGTCCGTTCTGAGAGATTCAGTCGGTCTTCAATTTGTTTTATCGTCAACGACGAGTTTAGTAAAAGATTATAAATTTTGATTTCTATGGGCTTAAAATTAAGAAAGCCCAAAATAGCACTCAATAATTCTATCGGCTTCTTCCCTTCTTCCAGCAACTTTTCTATATCCGCGATATAACTTCTTTCTGCCATGTTCTTATATACTATGAATAATTTACTATATAAAAGGTTCATAGGTATGAATCTAACGAAGCACAGGTGCAAATGCATATACAAAAGGACTGCATATGTAGAATGCTGTTGACGCAGCAATAATGGCTGCGGGATAAACAAACGGCAAAGAGAAGAGATAGAAGACCAATAGCGTGAAAAAGATCATCCCTGCTGGTATCACTATCCTCCTGTCCCTTATATTTTTATACCTTATTCTGCTGGTCATCAAAAGGCATAACATACCCATTAAAGCAATCAGAATGGAAGCGCTTGAATACGGTGGAAGCTGCAACTCGATGAGCAGGAGCATGAACGCAGCTAAAAAAGCCGCACTGCCGGTAATTGGAAATCCTTCAAAATTATCTTCTTTTGGTAAAGCTTTTCTTTCTAAGAAAAGGTTTGCGTTGAACCTTGCAAGCCTCAGCATCCCGCATATTACATACGCGCCGCAGAATGCTAGTACAACATTAATATACATAGCGGGAACCGCGAAATAGTTCTTACTGGCTACATAGACAACAATCGCCGGTGCAACACCGAAAGAGAGCATATCAGCAAGAGAATCGAGATATTTGCCTATCGGTGAGCTTTCTACGTTTCTCGCTACTATACCATCTAATCCATCAGCAACTACCGCGAGTAAGATTAGTATAAGCGCATTTTTAAGTGCCTTTTCAGTTACGCTTGTGCCGCCGAGCACGAATAATATCGCCGAAAAGCCGAATAACGCATTGAGTATAGAGAATAAATCAGGCAGTTTTATCAGCTTTAAGATGCTCCCATCAGAATTATTAGCTTTGTTCATTTTTTTGATTTAGAATGAGTTTTCCCCTTATCCCTACCCAGATAGACGAAACGGTCTAATACCCTGCTAAAATCGCCCCATACCCCCTCTTTGCCTTTTGCTTCTTCATGCTTCTGTATCTGCAGGAATTCCTTGAGCTGAGAATCAAGCATATCAGCATAACATAACGCCTCAGCTTCTGCAAACAACGGCTTCACCGGTGAGCCCCATTCACTGTACTTATGATGGCTCAGAATGAGATGTAGCAATCTAAGCCTGAGATCCTCCGGGAAACCGTTTATCCCTTTTATTTTATCTTCCACCATCTGATAGCCCAGCACGATGTGGTCTACAAGCCCGCCTTCTTCTGTTACGTCTATTCGGAATGTATATTCATACGCTGCTGTTTTCCCTACGTCGTGCAGGAGGGCACCGGCAAGCAACAAATCCCGGTCAAGTTCGGGGTAGAGCTTAGAGATGGTTTCGCATACCACCATAACCGACTGAGTATGCTCTATCAATCCGCCGATATAATTATGATGGTGTATTTTAGCGGCTGGTGCTTTTTTAAAGGAATTTACAAACTTTGGGTCGTTGAGGAACGAAAAGATCACGCGCTTTAAATGATCATTCTCCATACTCTCTGCTGTTCTCAATATTTCATCGAACAGAAAGTTTATATTTTTCGATGTCGTTTGCAAAAATTCCGCGATGTCGTATGTTTCAGTGCGCCGTTCAATCCCGTCTGGCTTGAAGATTAACTGTAAGCGACCTTTAAAGGATTCCACCACGCCCTTTATACGAACGATGTCGCCAGATTCGAACAAAGATGTCACTTCCTCTGCTTTCTCCCAGCACCTCGCCCATATGCTGCCAGTGCTATCACCCAATTTCACCTGGAGATAGTAACCTTCTTTCGAGATGAATTCCCTTAACTCCTTCTCCATCACGAGAAACGTGGAATCTACAGAGCTGCCTGCCTTTAAATCCTTTATCTTTTTAGTTCCTCTCATCTTCCCTTCTTACCCTATTTGCTAAACGCAACGAACGACGAAGCTTTTAGTGTAATTCTATCCATGTTCCAGTTCCTTCAGCATCTCGTCCATTGAATATATCCTACTTTTTTCTTTCCCGCTAATCCATTCAATAGCTTTTATTGCGCCTTGAGAGAAGGCTTCCCGGCTCTGCGCACGGTGCGTTATCTCCAAGCGTTCTCCTTTGCCTGCATATAACACGGTATGCTCACCAACGATCTCATCAGCGCGCACCGCATGTATTCCAATCTCCTCATCCGTTCGCTCGCCTGTTATGCCCTGCCTGCCATAAACGAATTTACTCGCACCTTTCGTAGTATAACCGGATAATATCTCTGCGGCTTTAACTGCCGTCCCACTCGGCGCATCCTTTTTATGCGAGTGGTGCATCTCCACAATCTCCATGTGATACTGATATGCCTGGAGTTGTCTTGCAGCTTCTGCGATTAATTTCCAAAAGACATTCACGCCGATGGAGAAGTTAGGAGATATAATAGCGGGAACGTGGCCTGTTATAGCGTCTTCCAGCTCTTTGAACTGCGATGCTGAAAAACCTGTGGTGCCAACCACGAGCTTTACGTTATTACGAGCGGCGACTTTAACGTTCTCGACTGCTGCCGTAGCGTTGGTAAACTCCGCGAGCACATGAGGTTTAACCTCTTGTAACACATTTTCCATCTCATCAGGACTGGATATTTTTATTCCCTGCGTTAGCTCTTCTCCTACACCATGTAGGTCGAAAGCAGCTACTAATTCCTGATCATCATTTTCTAAAATGTCACTCACTACTTGATAGCCCATTCTCCCCTTTGCTCCAGCTACCGCAACTTTTATTACCATGCTTAAACATTGCCTGAGGTTGTTTATAAGCAGTGCGGTTTTATCTCCGCGTCACGATGCTCACCACATCTCCGTCTGCAAGCACATGCAAAAGACCGACACGCTGGCCACCATATTTCGCGGACTTGCCCCAGATACGTGCATATCGGAACTTTTCAACGAAATCTCGATGAATTGTAGAGCAGACGTCAGCCATCGTAGAATCTCGTTTTATAACCAGTGGATTCTCCATATCTGCTGATCCACCCTGCGGCTTCATGTATATGCAGATGAATCTGAGTTCGTTATACACCCTTTCTCTCAGTGCTTCAAGGTTTATGCCGACGGCTGCTGAGATCGTCACGGCATCCGGGAATCGCTCCATGAGTGTCTGAAGCTGCTCGGAATTTACCAGATCTATCTTGTTTAAGACCGTGAGTGCACGGATGTATTTGCGGTTTCCAATAACCACGTCAATAAGGTCGTCGAGGGTGATGCGTTCCCGTATAAGAACTTCAGCATTGTGTATTTTGTATTCTGCCAATACCGCTTTGATCATTTTGTCATCGAGTTCGAGCTCAACGGTGCTGTTTACTGTGATTCCGCCTCTGCTTGCTTTATGAATGACAACCACCGGGGGTTTGGTATTAACTCGGATGCCGGCATCGTATAACTCCTTCGCCAATATATCGTACTGCTGCGGATGAAAGACATCCACGATGATAAGAATGAGGTCCGCGTTTCGCATCACTGATAGTACCACTTTGCCGCGCCCTCGTCCCGCCGCAGCACCCCGGATAAGACCTGGAAGATCAAGAAATTGCATCCGTGCACCTTTGTAGAGGAGCGTACCCGGGATCACCTCGAGCGTAGTGAAATCATAATCGGCAACCTCAGCAGCGGGGCCGGTAAGGCAGTTGAGCAGCGTGGATTTTCCGACTGATGGAAACCCTACCATTACGACAGTTGCATCGCCCGATTTTTTTACCGCATATCCTTCGCCTTTGCTCGCGGATTTTGCGGTTGCACGTTTCTGCAGGTCCTCCTTTAGCCTGGCGAGCTTCGCTTTGAGCCGCCCAATGTGATGCATTGTCGCCTTGTTGTAAGATGTTTTTCTTATTTCGTCCTCGATGCTTTTGATGTCCTCTTCGATGGTCATTTCGGTGAAGCAATTAAGTTTTA
>JAUXGS010000021.1 GCA_030621945.1 Methanosarcinales archaeon
GATGTTGGATGTGCCTTTTATCATACGAGCAAGCTTCAATGCGGTCTCAACAGCGTTTGTACCCGTAGGTCCAGGGAACTGTATCTTGTAGTCGAGGTCACGCGGTTCAAGGATGATCGAGTAGAAAGACTCAATGAAACGCCGTTTACTCGTCGTCGCCTTATCAAGACCGTGAACGATTCCGTCATTTTGTAGGTACTCTATTAAAGCCTCTGTTACCAGGGGGTTGTTGTGTCCGTAGTTTAAAGTTCCTGCGCCTGCGAAGAAATCTATGTATCGGTTATTGCTTTCATCATAGATGATTGACCCATGAGCGTGGTCAAAAACGGTAGGAAAAGAGCGCGAATACGACCTTACCTTTGACTCCTTCTCCTTGAACACTTTTAAACCCTCGGATCCCTCGTCTGAGACCTCCTCCGGTGCATGTGTAAAGGGTCCTATGCGCAATAGAATTTCAGGTGGGTGTTCGTTGGCTCCGAAATCTTCCCCTTTTAGAAACTCCTGCTTCTCTATGGTTGTATTGAGGTAGTCGGCAATAGATTTGAAGAGTGCGAGTGACTTCCTGTTGGGTGGTATTACACTCGTCTCCAGATATGTCACATCTTTTAAATATTCCTCGGAAAGCAAGTATTTTATCATCGCCGAGGCGACTCCTTCTCCTTGTTGATGTCTCGCGACCGCCACCTGCCAGATGAACAAGACATCTGATCTCTCTGGAGGTTTGTAGGCTGAGAGGAAAGAGACAATTCCCTTATCGCTTTCTCCGATTACACAGGTCTCTCTGAAGTGCTTGCATAAAATCAAGTAACTATACTGCGAATTCAAGTCAAGTGGCGGTGAATGCTTGGCAAGCCGCCATATCGTATCGCCATCTTCTACCGTAGGATGACGAAAGCGGAATTCACCACACGTCCCTACCTCTTCTACTCCACCAGTAGTATTATTACCATTCATCGTATCTGTTTAGAAATAGTTATTAAATTGGGTTCTATCTTCCAAAGCTCTTATCTCATCACTTCTCAGAATCTTACCATCTACATACAAGCCATGCGCATCGGGACCTCGATGCTCTGTCTTTTGGAGCATATCGGTAACGATACTCGTCGGCTTCTTCTGATAAGGATAAAAGCCGCATATCGAACACATAACTAACCATTTCTTATACACTGCTAAATAGGTTATTTGAGGATAAATAGGAGAATAACCGATTTTTTTGAAGATTCGGAAGCTTTAAATGGATGGCGTTATTATGTATAAATAATGGTGGGCAAAACAGATAGTAAGATACTCGAGATACTTCAAGGGGATGTAAGGACGCCCATATCTAAGATTGCAAAAGAGGTCGGTTTGAGTGAAAATGGTGTGAGATACAGGCTTGAAAAACTGGAGAAGGGGGGCTATATTAGGAGTTATACCATTTTGCTTAATCCTAAGAAATTTGGTAAGAAGATTTTGGCGATATTTAATCTTGAAATAGAACCTAAGATGATGAAGAGCACATTATCTAAATTGGTAGGACTTGATGAGTTTATCAAAATATATCAGACCACAGGTCAGTTCTCGATTAATGCAATGGGTCTATTTGATAACGAAGAGAGTTTGACACGGTTTATAAATAATAAGCTTTTGTTTGAGTTTCCCATCCAAAATTATACTGTTGAGATAGTTATAAGGAAGGTTAAAGATACAGATTATGAAATATAAAGAATAAAGATTGGTATGTTTATACATCTTCTTTTGATATTTCATAACTTAAAAGCATCTCATTTATAGTATTACCTTCGCGGACAACAAAACCTTCTGGGTCAATAATCAAGCTTCCACCTAAACTGATTTTCGTATTAGCTGAGCCAACTGCATTGGCTTTAAGTACAAATAGATTGTTTTCAACAGCTCTTGCAATCGGCAAAGCTCTATTTTTGTTTAGTTTCCGTATCGCTTCGATTGGCTCATAAAAATGTGCCGATAAGATAAAGATAGCATCCGCCCCCAACGTTTTATATTTGGCGGCGAGCATCGGATCATTCTGATCCCTGCAGATTAAAACGCCACACTTAACATCACCCAACCGAAAAATTAATGGTTCTTTGCCTTTTTTAAAAAATGCTTCATCAGAAGAAGTGAGATTAATTTTATGATAAATGTACCGCTCTCCATTCGTTAGCAGGACTATCGCACTATTAAATCGTTTCTTGCGTTCAAAATAAGGTACCCCCACGATAACGTTCACACCACTGTGTGTTACCTGTTCTTGAATAATATCCAACGTTTCTATTACCGCGTCTTGATCAACGGTATTAAAATCACGCACATAGCCAGTAATATTGCATTCGGGAAAGCACAAAATCTCCACATTCTGTTTCGATGCCAATGCGATATACTTAGAAATAGTCCGTACATTTGCATCAATGTCCTCGTAAAGCTTGATTTGTGCCACAGCAGCCTTCATGCTTCTAACCACCTCCATATGCTTATCATTATTCTATTTTCAGAAAAGTACCTCTGTGAATAACAAAACTTTGTATCGAAAATTCCCGGTAATCTGGACAATTTTTACCCTACCCACCCATCTTAAGGTTTGTTATGACTGCTTAAACACCGGTATTGTTTCCCGCTTATGCTGTGACGCGTCCATCATCCGTTTTACTCGGTCCACTAATTCTGGCTCGCAGCCGCTAAGATCACCACGTTCGAGTGCTAAGAGGATTTTATCCAGCACATTATAACCCATGCCTATCTCGGCTTCGTCTGTTTGATCCTCCCACAGACCTGCACTTGGTTCCTTCTCGATGATCTCTTTAGGAATGCCAAGCTCATCCGCCAATTTCCGCTCTTCAGTTTTCAGCAGGTCGCCAAGTGGAAGTATATCCGCAGCACCATCGCCGTATTTGGTGAAATACCCTATAGAGAGTTCGCTCTTGTTCCCTGTACCTACTACCAGATAGTTACGTTTATTGGCGAAGTAATAAAGGCAAATCATCCTGAGACGCGGTTTGAGGTTAGCAACTGCAATATTTCCGTTCGCATCTACATCGTTCTCGCGCTCTTCTTCGACTTCTAATCTCTTTAACAAGACGGTGAAGATCTGGGAAAGGTCTATCTCCTTCGTCTCTATTCCAAACTGAGCGGCGACCATGTTCGCATGCTTTACATCTTCTTTACGTGAACCGCACGGCATTATCAAACCAAGCGTGGTATCGGGAAACGCTTTTTTACATAACTCTGCCGCGACGGATGAGTCAAGGCCGCCACTCATTCCCAAGACCACGCCTTGAGCACCTGCCTCATTCACTCGTTCTCTTATCCATTCGCTTATTCTCGATGCCAGATCAGAGGGATACATGCTTTTTCTCTACATTACCTACAGTTGTATCTTGAGGTACAGTTAAGTTAGTTATTGTTGTAGGGCGCATGAAATAAAAAGATGCGTGGTTTTTACCGTTCGACCTTGGCCCTCTCAAACAAATAAGATAAACCAGGAAGACTGGCACCTCTATCAGAAATAAAGCTCTGGAGAGTAGGAATATTGGGAACCTTGCTCCGCCCTTACAAATCTTTTTATAAAAGTTTATTGTATGTACTTACCACAAAACCATGGCGATAGAAATAGAGCAGTTAATTCAACACGAATATTTCCACTTCTTCTTAATTTTGATAGGCTTTTTTATCCTTGCCCAAATTGTGCGTTTTATCCTGGTGAACTACGTCAGACAACTTGCAGCTCGAACGAAAACCGATATTGACGACCTCATCGTGGACATACTGGCCAAACCGGTGTATATTATTATCGTTTTTACAGGTCTGTATTCAGCGCTGAGATCGCTATCCCAACTCGAGCCCTACTTCACGTACATAGACGGTATATTTTTTGTTGGTACGGTTTTGTTGGTGGCTTTGATCATATCCGATATTTTGCGTATTCTGCTCAGCTTCTGGCTGAAGACGCAGAAGCAATATGAAAAGATGCCGAAATTGCTGAGCCACGTAGCCGCCATTTTTATTTATCTCATCGCTTTTTTGATGATCCTAGGCCATTTCGATATAGAGATAACACCGTTAATCGCGGCTTATGGGTTAGGGGGTTTAGCGGTTGCACTGGCACTTCAAAACACGCTTTCAAACGTATTCGCGGGATTACATATCATTTCAGACCAGCCAATAAATTTTGGCGATTATATACATGTAGAAGGAGGTGTTTCAGGCTTTGTCGAAGATGTTGGCTGGCGGTCCACGAGGATAAGAACCCTGCCAAATACGCTTGTCATCATTCCAAACGCAAAACTCGCCGAGAGTATCATCACCAATTACTCGTTGCCCGTGCTGGAGATGTCGGTGGTCATCCAATGCGGCGTTGATTACGGCTCGGATTTGGAGAAAGTGGAGAAGGTCATGATTGACGTAGCGAAGCAGATACAAGAAACCGTCCCGGGAGCAATGAAGAACTTTCAACCATTCACCCGGTACCACACGTTTGACGAATCGAACATCAATTTCTCGATTATCTTGCGGGTAGAGGAACCTGCAACTAAGTACATTGTTACGCACGAATTTATCAAAGCACTGAAGAAGCGATATGATGAAGAGGGGATTGAAATATCCTGGCCGATAGTGAAAATACATAATGTAGATAAATAGCCCACATAAAATCCGTAAGATTTTTAAGGGTTTGCGTTCGTATCTTCTACGTATGGCAGATAAGTACAATGACCGAGAAGAGCATAGAGGAGATAAACGAGAGAATTGAAGATGGCAGTGTTCGTGTAGTGACAGCGGATAGAATGAGCGAGATAGTGAGCGAATTGGGTGCAGAAGAAGCGGCGAAGGAAGTAGACGTTGTCACCACAGGGACTTTTGGTCCTATGTGCTCTTCAGGCGTGTTCCTCAATTTTGGTCATGCAGATCCCCCGATAAAAATGCAGCGTCTATGGCTCAACGATGTAGAGGCGTACGCCGGTATTGCGGCAGTAGATGCTTATCTCGGAGCAACGCAATTATCAGAGGAAAAAGGGCTGAATTATGGCGGAGGCCATGTCATAGAGGATTTAGTCGCAGGTAAGCCTATAGAACTGAGAGCTGCGGGCTATGTCACGGATTGCTACCCGCGTAAAGACTTGGAAACAACCATTACGCTCGAAGATTTAAATCAGGCGATTATGGTAAATCCACGGAATGCGTATCAACGGTATGCCAGTGCGACAAACTCCACTGATCGGACGCTATACACCTATATCGGTACACTGCTCCCTAATTACCGAAATGTGAATTATTCCGGCGCCGGTGCACTCTCTCCGCTTTATAACGATCCAGATTTTGAGACCATAGGTGTGGGTACGCGGATTTTTCTCTGTGGTGCTGGAGGATATGTAGTGGGAAGGGGTACGCAGCACGATCCCGTTCATCGCTTTGGAACATTAATGGTCACTGGCAACCTGAATGAGATGAATCCGGAATTCTTAAAGGGGGCCACCTTCCACGGCTATGGCGTAACCCTCTACGTTGGCATTGGCATACCGATACCGATACTGAACGAGCGTATGGCGAAGAAGACCGCGATAAGTGATGCTGATGTTGTTACAGACGTGATAGATTATGGGGTGGGCAGGCGAGAGCGTCCAGTATTGAGAACTGTTACCTACGAGGAGTTAAAATCCGGGATGATAGAACTCGAGGGTAAGGAAGTTCCAACTTCACCGCTTTCAAGCTTTTTCATGGCAAATAAAGTAGCGGATGAATTGACGAGTAGAATAGAGCAAGGTGACTTTTTCCTTTCGCAGCCGGTAGAGCGATTATCGAGAGATACCGTGGTCAAGCCAATGAAACAGCCAGAACTACCATTAGTGAAAGATGTCATGATACGAGAAGTGAAGACCATGGGTGACAGTGCGAGTATAGCAGAAGCTGCAAAATTGATGATGGAATCCCAGTCTACGCATATACCTGTTCTATCAGGAGATGGTAAGCTTGCAGGTATGGTAACAGCGTGGGATATATCAACAGCAGTGGCAAAGAGACACGAAGAATTGGCAGAAATAATGACGAAAAAAGTGATAACTGCGGGTTTAGAAGAGCCTCTTGAACTGGTGATTAGAAAGATGGAGCGCAGTAACATATCCGCATTGCCCGTCATAGATGATGAGCGGAGGGTTATCGGGATGGTATCCAGCGATGAGATCAGCAAATTGATCGGGAAACGGAAGAAGTGGCAATGGAAACTAAGAATCTGAAGGTGGACTTGTTATGCCTGGGTGCAAAAGTATCTGGGGTGGAAAAAGGCAGGAAAGCAGGTGCAGGTCCTGCTGCTGGCGGGATGTGTATCTTTGGCAACACGGTAGCAAATGTTCCAACACAGAGCTGGTTTGTCGCTCAGTCACCTTATCATATTGAAGCTGAGAATGGAAGATATATAATCATGAGGAATGGCGAGCGAGTTACAGACGTTCGTTTTCCCGCAGCGAAGTTCCAGGAGTTGATGACTAAGGATGGCATACCCTATCCTAAAATCGCACTTCTACACGGAAAGAATTGCCTGGCCACGACCACGATACAAACGTGCGTGTACTGGAACACGCCAAAGAGGTGCAAGTTCTGTGCAATCGAACTCTCGCTGAGAAGTGGTGCAACAATAGCGAAGAAGAAGCCGGAGCAGCTTGCCGAAGTGGCGCTTGCTGCGAAAAAATTAGACAGTGTAACGCATGTGACACTTACCACGGGCACAACATCCACACCAGACAAGGGTATAAATCACCTTGCGGAAACTGCGAGTGCGATAAAAGAGGCAACAGGATTGCCCATCCATGCTCAATTCGAACCACCGAAAGAGCTCAGCATGATAGATCTTCTTTACGATTCTGTGGATACTGTAGGCATCCATATGGAGAGTTTTGATAGGACGGTGCTGAAAGAAGTGGCTCCGTGTAAAGCTGAGATACCGCTTCAGCAGTACGTAGAAGCATGGAAGCGGAGTGTCAATATTTTTGGCGAGAGTCAAGTGAGCAGTTACGTAATTGCAGGAATGGGAGAGCGTGATGCCTCGATCATAGAAGGTAGTGAGATGTTAGCCGAGCTTGGCGTTTATCCGTTTATCGTGCCTCTTCGCCCTATACCTGGGTCTAATCTGGAGAATGAGAAACCGCCAGGCCCCGATAGGATGCGTCATCTCTATGAGGCCGTTGCGGAGATACTGCACGACACGGGAGTAAGCTGGAGGAAGAACAAGGCGGGGTGCGTGCGTTGCAGGGCTTGCTCTGCACTGTCTGACTTCGAATAAGACTTTTTCTTACAGAAGACTATGTAGTCTCAAGGAAGGAGTACGTAACAATAAAAAATGAAAGAAAAAGAAGCGTACATCACAGCAGAGGAGATGGCTGCGCTGGATGAGAACTGCAACTTCTTTGGGCTTGCGCCTTTACAACTGATGGAAAATGCCGGCGCTAATATCGCAACCGAGATAAAAAAGCGGTTTGCGGAAAGAGAAGAAAGCAAAGAGAAAGCTGTGAAAGTGACAATAGTAGCAGGTAAAGGCAATAATGGCGGAGATGCTTTCGCTGCTGCACGGCATTTACATGGATTCGACGTGAAAATACTATTAATCGGGCGTTCACATGACTTGAGAACAGAAGAGACTAAGAGGAACTGGCGAATATTAAAAGAAAGTGATTATGAACTCGAGGAAATAGCTGATTCGTCTGAACTCAAAGCAAGAGCAAATCTCTTAAACGCTTCCGATGTGATAATAGACGCGATCTTCGGAACCGGTATAACAGGTAAGATAAGAGAGCCGGAAGCAACGGCAATCAATTTGATAAACGCTGCAAAACCGAACGCGTTTGTCATTGCGGTGGACATCCCTTCGGGATTGGATCCCGAGACTGGAGAAGCGGAAAAAGCAGTTCGAGCTAATCTCACGGTCACGTTCCACAAGGCGAAGAGAGGCTTGCTAAAAAAAGGGGAATATGTGGGTGAATTGGTTGTTGCGGACATAGGAATACCTGAGGGAATGGAGAAGCTGGCAGGTCCCGGAGATGTGAGAAGATGTGTCCTGAAGCGAAACGCACAGAGCCATAAAGGGGATAATGGGCGTGTATTGATAGTGGGCGGGGGTCCTTTTTTTGGTGCTCCTACTCTTGCGGCACTTGCTGCTCTCCGCGCTGGTGCGGACTGGGTGACAATAGCGGCACCTAAAACCGTTTCTTCCGTAATCTCTTCGTTATCTCCTAATTTGATTGTCCATCCTCTTTCTTCTGAAATATTGGTAGAGAAGGACGTGCCAGTGGTTTCGGATTTGATAAGAAAGCATGATGTCGTAGTGATAGGAATGGGATTAGGAGCAGCAGAGGAGACGAAAAGAGCAACAAGAAGGATAATTGAAGATGGGGCGAGTAAGAAGGTGGTCGTAGATGCAGACGGGTTTTATGGCTTGAATTTGCCAATTGAAGCAGAAGACAAGCTCGTTATTGTAACACCTCATGCCGGAGAATTCTCGAAGATGGAACTCGGCGGTGGAGGAAGGAGCGTAACCGTGCCACCAGAGAATATGATGGAAGAGCGGATGAAGTTTGTGAAGGATTTCTCACGGCACAATAACGTTATTACGTTGATGAAAGGTCCTACCGATATTATATCAGACGGCTCTCGTGTGAAGATAAACAGAGTAGGAAATGCAGGAATGACAGTTGGCGGCACGGGCGATGTAGTAGCAGGTTTGGCTGGGGCGTTCTTTGCAATCGCATCTGACCCGTTAAAAGCAGCAACTGCCGCTGCATTTGTCAATGGTGTTGCAGGAGACATAGCATTTGAGGAGAAAGGGTATGGATTGCTTGCTACTGACGTCATAGAGAATATTCCAAAGGTTACAAAAGAATTCAGGTAAAACGGCTTTCTTTGCGCTTAAAATCGTTAAAAGATAGATTGATTGGGTTGAGGTGCAAGCCTGTAAACATATACCGCTAACAGTGATAAAGTACAAAACGGCTTTTAAAGCTTTCTCGGCACTTTGCTGCGATTGGAAACCAGCCCATGCATATTCGCCTGGTGACAGATCGGAAATTACGTAGTCACCGTTCCGTTCAAGGTCAGGTTAACGGTTACGCCCGATAAGCCAGTACCGCCATTAGTAGACGTAATAGTGCCAGTGACGGCGCTGTTTGTGGCAGGTACAGAAGTTTTCGCTGTCTGGTTCACCCATGTGGTGGTATTGACATTTCCGTTTGTATCTACTGTGCGAGTGCTTATCTCATAGCTTGTCTCAGCAGCGAGATTAGTCACATTATAATAAGGATTGGAAGTGTTTGTCTGCCATATGCCGTTTAGATACACCATGACGTGACTGAAATCGTCATCTGCTGGGTTTGTCCACGTCCAGTTGATCCAGATGGTGCTGGTGGTGGTGTTCTATAATTTAGAGATGGTGGGGGGTGGTGTGGTGTTTTCTACAAAGCCCGCCTCAAAATCTGCTCTAATTTCTTCCGAGGATAATACTCGCAACAACCTTACTCCAACAGTCGCCA
>JAUXGS010000125.1 GCA_030621945.1 Methanosarcinales archaeon
GCCATAGCTTGATGTGAAATCTCTCCCTCTGTCATTAAACGGTATGCGTCACGGATATTTTCTTCTAACTCTTCTAAAGTTTCGCCCTGGCTAAATACACTTGGAACTTCTTTCAGCTTCCCGACATACCACTCGTCATCTATCCAATATTCCAATGTAAAATGCTTCAGTATGATCTTTTCACCTTACCTTATATTTCTTTTAGTTTCGGGATACTTATTAAGTTTATTGCGACTGTTCAACAATCCTAAACCGGGAGCGTTTGATATATAGTATCGCACTAAATCTTTTATCGTTAGGTGCAGTTACTTAACTCAATGCTATTAAAAGAACTCACCGAAGTCTACGAAAAAGTCAGAGCGATATCAAGTAAACTGGAGAAGATCGCTCTTGTTGCCGAGTTGTTAAGAAAGACGCCTTCTGAGCCTTTACCAATAGTCTGTTACATGCTCCGCGGTAAAATATTCCCGGACTATTCGGCACAGGAACTCCGACTTGGATGGTCGAGCATCTGGGATGCTATCCGAGCAGTGACCCACGTATCCGAAGAGGATTTAAGAATCGCGTATAACAAATTCGGCGATCTTGGCTCTGCAGTTGAATTAATCTTCGAGCAGAACCCTAAGATTTCCGTCTCTTTGGTTACGGAGCCGCTAACGGTTGAAGAGTGCTACAACGCGCTTGTAAAAATAGCAACACTCAGCGGTAAGGATTCACTACGGCGTAAAAAAACTATTTTGATGGGGTTACTGAATACGAGTTCGCCCGACGAGGCGAAGTTTATTGTGAAGACCATAACCGGAGAGATGCGCTACGGCTTCAAGCAGGGTTTATTAGAGGAAGCGATTGCAGAAGCATTTTCGGTAGACGTGGCAGTGCTCAGGAAAGCGTATATGGTCAGGTCAGATATAGGCGAAGTAGCACGAATCGCAAAAGAGCAGCCTGAAACGTTAAAGGAACTATCAATCGTGCTCGGCAGGCCGCTAAGACCGATGCTTGCGGAAACTGCCGATACGCTCGAAGAGGGCTTTAAACGCTTCGACAAAGCGCTATTTGAATACAAATACGATGGCGCGCGGCTCAGCATTCATAAAAATAACGAAGCGGTAAATATATTCACGCGAGGAGCCGAAGAGGTGAGTCAATCGCTTCCCGAAATTGTAGAGGAAATAAAAACGATTCCACATTCGTTTATCGTGGACTGCGAGATCATTCCATTTGAACATTCGCCAAAAGCGTTCCAAGAGCTGATAAAGCGGCTCAGGAGGAAGCATCGAGTTGATGAGTTTGCACGGAAGATTCCGGTGAAACTGTACGTCTTCGACCTTATTTATCTTGATGGTACAGCCCTTATTGATACTCCGTTGCTAAAACGGCGGGAACTGTTGAGCACGGTGATTCAACATACCGAGCACATAGAAATAGCGAAATGTATCCTCACAAAAAGCAGTGCAGAAGCGCGGATTATGTTTCAGGAGGCATTAGACCTCGGCTTTGAAGGTCTGATGATCAAGAATCCACAGTCATTATACACGCCAGGGAAAAGGGGTAGTGAATGGCTGAAGCTGAAACCAGAGGCGGAAACGTTGGATCTGGTCGTTATCGCGGTCGAATACGGGCACGGTAAGCGTGCGAATCTACTCTCCGATTACACCTTTGCGATACGGGACAGAGAAGGGAACCTCGCGCCTATAGCAAAGGCGTTTGGTGGCTTAAAGGACGCTGAGATCGAAGAAATGACGGAATACTTCAAGGGCATCGCACGGGAGCAACATGGCAGGTCCTTCTTGGTAGAGCCTAAGGTTGTGGCCGAGTTGAAATTCGACGAGATACAGAGAAGTTCGTTATATACGGTGGGCTACGCACTAAGATTCCCACGCATCAAGCGGATACGCTGGGACCTCTCAGTCGACGAGATTGATTCGATAGAAACCGTTGAAAAGATATTTGGACGGCAAAAAAGGAATGCTTAACAATGATTTCACTTTATTTATGCATCAAGATCCACGGGTTTTTTGAAAAAGGACTCCATGAAAAAGTAGCTACCTTCTCAACCTCAGCAAGACAGACGTTTCCACTTGCCGGTCAAGATTGTTCCAGTATCCCCTGAGTGAGGAGTCTGTCCTTTTCCTCTGATGTAGGATACTAAAGTGAAATCATAGTGCTCGTAGAACCGAATTGCCCACGTGCAAGATCGAACAGGTACACGGTGAAATGAAATTGGTGCAATCTTGTAAGTGCTACGCTCTATTTTCACACTGATTCCGAATTGATGAGAAAAAGCGGTATTTATATAATAATCCCCCTTCTCTGATGTGGTACCATGAGATCAGAAAATAAGATGGAGAACAGATGGGTAGTATTGGTTGGAGCGCTCATGCTTCAATTATGCCTCGGTGCAGTCTATGCGTGGAGTGTCTTCGCAGCCGAGCTAAAGAAAGAAGTAGCGCTTGGCGGGTTTGGTTGGAGCGTAACCGAAACTCAAATCGTTTTTTCAGCAGCACTCGCAACCTTTGCACTGGTCATGGTAGTAGCCGGAAAATGGCAGGATAAGCTCGGACCCAGAAAAGTAGCACTCTCCGGAGCGCTTGTTCTCGGGCTCGGATACATACTCGCGAGTTTCATGCCAGGAAATTTCCTCTGGGTAGTAATAACGCTTGGAATCATTGCAGGAGCGGGAATAGGTATTGGTTATGTTTGCCCAATTGCGGCTATTGGCAAGTGGTTTCCCGATAAACTCGGACTGGCAACGGGAATAGCGGTCGCTGGTTTTGGAGCTGGCGCGTTCTTCATATCCGTTTTATCCGGGAAAGGTATAAACATGCCGGGATTGGAGGTTGATCTTATACAATTACTTGCAAACTATGGGCTTGATGGAACACTACTAATATGGGGTGTTGTTTTCCTCGCTTTTGGCGGTACGGGTGCTTTTCTTTTGAAAAACCCGCCTACTGGATGGAAACCACCTGGTTGGGAGCCCCCCGCAAAATCGAGTAGTGCCAATATAAGGGAAGACTGGGAAAGATTTGATATGATGAAAACATCACAGTTCTGGATGCTGCTTGCCATGTTTGTTTGCGCGGCATCTGCAGGACTCATGACCATTGGTATATTAAAATTATACGGTATTGATTCTGGTCTCACCGCAGCGGCGGCAGGCACTGCTGTTGGTATACTTGCTTTATTCAACGGTGCGGGTAGAATATTCTGGGGCTGGGTTTCGGACAAGATTGGAAGAACAATAGCTATGGGGGTAATGTTTTTCCTGCAAGCAGGCATGATGTTCGCGCTCATATTTATGGGTCTTGGTTCAACCATGGAAGGGCTCACAGTAGCAGCAGCTTGGATTGGGTTAATGTTTGGGGGTAATTTTGCATTATTCCCTGCTGCAACACGGGAGTTCTTTGGTATAAAGAACTACGGAGGAAACTATGCTATGGTGTTTTTAGGTTATGGTGTAGCAGGTATTTTAGGGCCAATCGTGGCTGGGCAAGCAAAAGATATTCTTGGAAGCTATGACGTGGCTTTTATCCTCTGTGGACTATTGTGTATCATAGCCGCGGTATTAGCGTTCATAACGAGAGCGCCACACCACTATAGCTAGCGCATAGCATAAGTTTAGTTAACTCCCTCGCGAGCCACTGTACTGTAAATCGGCTACACATTCATGAGGTACGAAGGAAGTGAAACTCTGGACCATCGGGACGAGTAACAGGAGCTTGGAAGAGTTTTTAGGCTTGCTCGAGGCATACCAGATAGAAGCTATTGCAGATGTGAGACGCTTTCCAACGTCCAAACACAAGCACTTCAAGCAGGAGAATCTAAAAGCAAGCTTGAAGCAGCGCGGCATAGCATATCATCACGTTACAGAACTCGGTGGTTATCGAAAGGGCGGTTACACGAAATATATGAGAACAGCGGAATTTGAGGGAGGGTTGCGGTACGTTGAAGAGCTCGCAGAATCTAAAAGGGTGGCAATCATGTGCGCGGAACTGCTCTTCTCGCAATGCCACCGACGGTTTATAGCCGATGCGCTTAAGGAACGTGGTCACACGGTAATACACATAATAGACGA
>JAUXGS010000099.1 GCA_030621945.1 Methanosarcinales archaeon
AGTTTGTGCTTTTCCAAGCGCAAGGAGAGGTTGGACAACCATTTAGACGCGTATCAGTGCTACAACAACCTGATCAGGGTTAATTCCGCGTTGACGATAGATAAAAACAGAGAAGGGTGTCAGAAACATCGAGAGGACACCGTGCATGGCTGAGGGCATCTCAGATTACGTTTGGACATGGAAGGAAATTTTGATGTTTGAGGTTCTACCAACTATTGGTTAGGGCACTACCAAAAATTCCATGATATTTAGGAGTTCTACCCCCGAGATATTGAGCAATTACGTTAAATCAGTATCATTTTTTTGGTATAGAGAAGTAAAACGTAGTGCCTTCTCCCAGTCTGCTCTCCATCCAGATATTGCCCCCGAATTTATCCAATATCTTCTTGCATATGGTCAGTCTCAAGCTCGTGCCCTCGTAATCTTGCGGGAATAATCTCTCTGAAGGGATGAAAATACGGCTTAGATCTTTCTCCTTAACACCACTACCGTTATCGTTCACTTTGAACAGGTAATCCTTCTCCTGCTCTTCACAGCTAACCCCCACTATAGGCTTTTCAGCGAGATTGAACTTCAATCCGTTGTCAATAAGAGTTATAAGGAGTTCCTTCATCCAGACTCGCTGCGTGGAAATAGTTGGCAACTTTCCTGCGATTACTTCTCCACCTCGCCCTTCGATTAGCACACTTAGATCATTACTTATCTCATCTAACAGTTCATTCAGATTGACTTTTTCCAACTTGATGAATTTTCGCCCTACACGACTCAGCATGAGTAGGGTTTCGGTTAGCTCCGCCGTTCTTTCGGTTGCTTTTCGCATACCCGCTAAATATCCCCGTCCTACATCATCCAACTTATCCGCATAATTCTCCATGAGGTGTGTAAAATCTTCTAAATCGTGAGTTGTTCGTTCCAACTCCCTTGCATATATCTCCAACTCATCTTCCACTCGCTTCCTCCTGATGAGATTCTTCCAATCACGAATTGCACGCTCTGCCCTCCATGGCAGTTCTCGTAACTCCTCCGAGTTCTTCACCACATAATCCATGGCACCTGATTTGAGGGAGTGAACTGCCAATTGTTCTGAGCCAATCCCGGTGAGGAGGATAAGCGGAAAGCCAACTTCTTCAGCACTCATCGCTTCTTTAGTAAGGTCCAAGCCCGTGCCATCGGGTAGGAGGTAATTGGCGATGACGAGATTCGGCATCTTATTTCCTTCCAGCCATTTTAAACCGTCACTGATGCTTACAACGTGATGAATCTCCCATGTAGAGCTGTTATCCCAGAATACCCTGCGGATAAGTTCAGCGTGCGATTCATCATCCTCGATCAACAAAAGCGTCTTTTTCTTAACTCGCACTTCGGACTCGATCCAGCCGGTCGTGGTAACACTTCCGCTTTTATTCTTCTCTATTTCTTTCCCAACCAAGTATGCCACTTCCATTGCGGATCACCATCCCCAAGGGTATTATTGTAAAGAGGGCATATAAAAAACATTTCCTATTCTGATAATCCGAAAAAGATTTTATGTTCTAAGATGTATTAAAAGAAGTATAGGATAGAGAAACTAAACCGATGACAAAGCAAAAAACACTTCATCTCGCAGCGTGCTCTGACCTGCGAAGGGATCTCATGATCAAGTTGCAAGAAGGTAAGAAACCGCTAAGCGAATTGCGAGATGAGCTGGGAGTTAGTTCTACAACTGCGATACACGCATTGCGAGACCTTGAAAAGGGCAATCTCATTTATCAAGATGAAGCCCGGGACTACGCCTTGACAAAAATCGGAGAGATCATATCGTTAAAATTAGTAGGTTTTATTAATGCCATTGACGTATTGAAAAAATACGAAAGCTTCTGGCTTGAGCATGACCACAGCGATATCCCCTTACCGTTGCTCGAGAAGATTGGGGATTTGAGCAATTCTACACTACTAACGGACACGCCTACAGATACTTTTAAATCTCATACAACCTTTATTCAAGTACTTGAACAGGCTAACGAAGTGAAGGGCATCTATCCCATTTTTAACCTGGAGTATCTAACAACAATCGCAGAATTGGTGAAAGGAAAGAGGATTGATGTAGAACTCATCGTAACGAATGAAGTATTAGATAGTATAGAGGGGGTGGTCGAAACAGAAGAGACTTTTAAAGCAGTTTTTAGCGAGCCTAACTTTGCGCTATTCGCGACGGATACAGAGATGAAGATAGCACTCACTCTCACTGACAGTGTCCTCTACCTTGGATTGTTCGCTCATAATGGGACATACGACTATAATAAGGCCCTGATAAGCGATGATGAAAAGGCGCTTTCGTGGGGAAGAGAGTTGTATGCGCACTGCCGTAAGCTATCGAATGTGGTTGCGCTGGAATTTTAATAAAATCGGTGCTTTCGCTTTATCAGCTTCTCTTTTTAGAGATTAGTTTCCTTCTCCATTTTTTTATTTCTCATACTCCAGTAGAACAGATACCACAAAATATATAAGGAGGCAGCTTCTATGGTAAATACATAAAGCGCACTATAACCGCCCTATCTCTTCGGCAGGAGGGATACCAGGCATGCATTATTGTTGCGTTCGCACGTTGAAAGGGCTATTTTGCGCGCTTAAAACTGATCTGACCGAAGATAGTATTAGGGAGAGACCATGCGGGTAAGCAGTTCCGGTAGGTTATCCAGCAGGACAAAGTCGGGCGGCTTTGTCGTGACAGCGGAAGGTGAGTGGGTAGCGGCAACCGGTATTGCTCGCTTTAAACAACATTGTTCTCCAGTGGAAATATACCCAAAAGTTATTTATATCCACCATTTCCAACAGTATTGTTACAGGAGGGACAATCCACTATGAGCTATCTCATGGACCTTTGGAGCTTTGATTCTGCATCTTCGGTAAGTTACGCTTTGATTATTGCTGCTTTTGCAGTAATCGGAGCTGGGCTGAAGTATATCGATGATGCCTTTGATGAAGAGGTATTTAGCAAGAAAATAGCAATGCTCACGGCTCCCATTTTAGTGATACTTTGGGTGTGCTTATCCATTTTCGATTCCGTTTCGGCAACGGTTTTATTCTCAATCCTGTTTGCCGTGTTGCTATCCGGGAAAGTGGACAATTTAATATTTAAGCTGAGTTCTATCGCTTTGGTTGCAGTTCTCTTTCTAACCCAGATGTCACATCTTTTGTTGGTGCCCCTGTTCGCCCTCACCGTAATGGGTATTGCAGATGAGAAGGGGAACGATTATGTAGACAAGCATAAGACACTTGAAGTATGGGAGTTCTTCTTTGCATACCGATGCAGCATGAAGGTGTGTATCTTAGGCTTGTGCACGCTCTCCCTTCTTCCATGGCTATATATGATCGCATTTTTAGCATTTGATACAGCATACGAATTCGTAGGAGGGTATAGGTATCTTGAGGTGCCCAACTTCGATTTCAAAATCAAAAAAATTCAATTTGCACTAATAATCCTGAAGAAATTTAAGTAAGCGAAGACCAGAATCTGTCATTTCACAAATGTAAACGAATGGTATTTTTGGTCGGCGTCCCGTGATACAATTTCTCTATGTGGACCGAGGCGTCCTTCTCCTCGCCTGATAGTATCAGGATATTGTCGAAATTCTTCTTCACTTCTTCTACACCTTCTCTTGTTATTAAATACGAATGAGGGTCAAGTACAATTACACTGGTGCAATTCCACCTTTTTAACCCTTCTATTTGGTTTTGCAGCAGCTCAAATATCTCCTTCGTATTGTAAAATCTTGAATAGTCATCATACACATCAATAACAGCTATTTTTGACGCTTCTCGTGGCTGGCTCTTTATTGTCTTTACAACACTTCGTTGGAACAATATCTTGCTTAAAGGGATGATTATCCGATGTTCCTCCTCCACCAGCTCAGACACGCGATTCTCGGTATAAAGGTTTTCATAGAGGTCAATTATCATGAATTTCTTTAATGCCTCAACGTCCATTAGTAGCTCACCCACTATCTGCTGGAATGGACGTTTAGAAGTAGCATACATGGCGCTATTTCCCTCTACCAGTCCGTGTTTAATAAACGCGAGAAGAATCTTCTGTTTCATCTTCGTTTCCTCTGCGATAAGCAATGTTGTACTCCCTTTTACTAATCCACCACCCATAATCTTATCCATCTCTTCTAAACCCGTTGGCACCATGTTAAGCACTTCACCAACTGTAATATTGTACGGTTCTAACTCCCTTTTTATCGTTTCCCTCACCAGTTCATACAGGAGAACACGTTTGAACGGGAACTTTTCATCTATGACGTCAAGGTACAATCTAAAAAGTTCCAGGAATCCCGCTCGAGAGAACCTCGCTTCCTCACTTATCCCTATCTCGTCCACTTCAAGACGGATGCACTCAAATCGCTCATCCCTTCTCTTCAATCGGTCAAAAATATTTGCCTGCTCGGTGAAAGGAACGAACACTTCTAAAGGGATTAACAGGTCATCAATCGCGCATTTATAGAGTAATGGATAATACCTGCTTTCATCAAACTCGGAGCGCAAATCGTCTGGAAGCAGTAAAATCTTCTCTTCCAGTATAGCGGCAATATCTTCTTTCGTTTCTTCTAAGGATCTTCTTTGAATTATTACCTTTTCTATGTTCGGTATCTTATGCATCCCAAGCAGTATCCCTACAGCTATTGTTAGCCTTGTCTTCTCATCCGCTTTTTCAAAATCAAACCTACGTCTTGAAGGGTCAAA
>JAUXGS010000066.1 GCA_030621945.1 Methanosarcinales archaeon
GGTGGATAACATCGTTGGCGTGACTGACATGATAAACAAAGACGGCAAGGAGTATTTTCCTGAGTTGGCGGATAAACCGTCTGTGGGTACATGGAAGGAATTTGATTACGAGAGAATCGTAGACATCGCCGTAAATAACACCAATGGTACTGTTCCCGGTGTGCTCGTAATAAGCTATGTGTCCAAGGTTTCTGAGGTTGAAGAGAAATTAAGCTCTTTTGAGCATATTGCAGTCGTTGGACTGGACCTCTACAAAGAAGAGACGCTTGATGCTGAGATAGTAAAGCTCGGTTATCTCCTTGAAAGGGAAGAAGAAGCGCAGGATTTCATTGATTGGCGTCAGGATAAGATAGATACAGTGAAGAACGCTGTGGATGGACTTGAGAGGCCGAAGGTGTACATTGAAAAGGGCAGCTCAACGGGGACGGGAGAGCTCGGCACCTATGGAAAAGGTTCTGCATTTAATCTGTTTTGTGAGATCGCGGGTGGAGAGAACGTTGCCACGTACATTGACACCACATATCCAAAGGTGGACTGGGAATGGGTAATAGAACAAAATCCGGATATTATCATAAAAGAAGAGCCAAGAACATTCCTTGAAGTTACAAGCAAGGCAGAAGCGATGAGAGAAGAAGTCGTGAATCGTCCCGGTGCCGAAAACATGTCAGCGATAAAAAATGACCGTGTCTACATACTCAACCGCAAGATGGACTATGGATTAGAGAACGTAGTTGGACTCACCTATTGGGCTAAGATTTTCCATCCTGATACCCGTCTGGATCCAGAAGTGGTTTACAGAGAATATCTCGAAGAACATCAAGGCATGAAATATCATGAAGACAAAATAGTTGTGTACCCTGATGAGATGTAAAGGGTTATGATATGTCAACCTCATTTATATCACTTAGAGAGCAAGATGATTGGGGAAGGGGGAGATAGAAAGGATGCGTATTAAAAACATCATTGGGATAGCAGCGGTAATTATTCTCATTATGACTTTGGTGCTCGTCTTGTTCTCTTCTACTGCGTCTGCATCGCTTATCGAGAGAACTTTTACATCAACTGGGGGCGTCATCAATTACACAGGAGGTTTTGCAAGTGGGGGCGATCCTGAAGATGAGGATGCGAAAAATATCTTGCTCGTTTATAATTGGAAGGATAGCGATGAGTCGGGTGGCGAGAAGATAAAATTCTATAATACTACGAGTGAAAGTTTTGCTAAGGTGTGGGTTGAGGGACCTTACACGAAATCTGGAAAGCAGTATTCCGGGTATGATTTGGATACGGACGAGGTTCCGAAAGGAGATGAGTGGGATGCAGAGGGGAAAAAGACAAGTGGCTACTTCAAGGTATGGGACGATGATGGCAACGGCGGCTGGTTACAGATTGTAGAGCATGACTTCGAATTGGAGCTGGAAAAGAAGAAGGTGCAAGAGGGCAAAATTTTTAGCCTCAAGATAAAGTCGAATGACAGGAAACAAGGTGTAATGAAGCTGACCATCGAAGATTACGATGGATATTCGATAACGAATGCTAACAGAACGGATATCTACAAAATTGGCGTAGAATACGGAGGGGAGAAGGGGCGGGATTTTATCAAATTTGTTAACGCGCCGGTGAAAGGAATTAGTCTTGAAAACGAAAGCATCTTCGATACAACAGAGCTGAAAATGGAAGAGGGCAAATACAAGATAATCTTAGAAGATAATGCAACATCGGCTGAGGTCAAAGTGAGTATAGAAGTGGAGGAGCGGTATCTGGACGTGGAGTGTGACGAAGAAGTCGTGATGGGCGGAGATATTGTTATAATAATAAAGAGTTCGTTCTATGAGGAACAAGCAACCGTTACCGTCGAGGATATTCCCGAAGAGGAAGGAATACCCCCAGTAACCCTTGATGAGGAGGGGAAGAAAAAAGTAAAGATTCCAACAGAAAATCTGGATTATGGAACACATAAGATAACGATTGAAGTTTCTGACATGGAAAAGACCGTGTATGTAAGTATAAAGAAAGAAGGATCAAGCTTAGAAGTGCCAGATAATGCAACTATAGGTGATATTGTACATATAGAAGGAAGTTCAGACTTTGGTGATTTAGCGGTTCTCGTAATTGATGACGTCTTCAAAGGCGATGCACGAATAAGTGATGATAAATTTGAATGGGACTGGGACACAAGCGGCGAACTCGCTGGCTATAGAGAAATAGAGGTTTTTATAGTTGATGCCCATGATTATTCCGTTGGGGATCGGGTCAGTGATGAGTGGCAGAAAGAGAACGGTGTGGACGCTTCGGAGGGTATATTCTTGCTTCTGCCAATGTTTAGCATGAACGTCCCGGAAGACATAGCTGAGGGTGACGATGCAGTAATAAGCGGCGGAACTACCGGTGCAGACCACGTTTATATCATTGTCATTAATTACAAAGGCGAAGTGAGGTCCCCGTCAAATGGAATTGCAAGGGCAACCCCAGTTGAAGAAGGCATGTGGGAGGAAAAAATTCGCGATCTCGACAACGGTAGATACGTCGTGATTTCTCTGGACAAGGGAAGGGATGAGGAAACTTATGCTATAGAAAATGGTGTGTGGGCAGCAGGTGACGACGGTAAGACGATGGAGCAGAGAGTGGCGATTCTTGAAGCTGCGATAACCTCTGCAGGCAGCGACGATATGTTCGAGCTTGCATACTTTTCAGTTTCAACACCCCGAGTCAGTTTGGACCTACCGGAAACTGCAGAAGTAGATGATGAGTTACGAGTTACGGCTGAGACGAACATAAAAGACGGAGAAAAAGCGTTTGTATCGCTATCATTCAACGCGAACATCATAAAGACGACTTCTACGCTCATCGCGAACGGCAGCGTGAATGCAAGCATTGATACAAGTGGTCTTCAGCCCGGCAGATATAACGTGGCGGTGTACATCGGTGGAAGAGCCTCTGATGAAATGGAGGTGATACTGGTGGAGAAGACTGAGGAAGAAGGTGAAGAGCCAATACCGCAAAACGAATCGCTGACGGAACCAGAGGCTATGGCAGAAGCGAATGAAAGTGTGGGTGGAGGAAATGAGAGCCAGGAAGAAGAACAAGAACAGGAAACACCGATGAACGTGTGGGATGTGCTTATCGCTCTCGCCATGGCAACTTTTATGTCGGTTGGTATGAAGCGCAGGTGCCGTTAATTTGGACTTATAATGATGAGCATGAAAGATTTTGAAGATTGCAACTTATGCGAATGGCACTGTGGGATTAATAGAAAGGAAGAAGTGGGCGTGTGCAATGTAAAGATGCCCGAGATTGCATACACCTGTCTGGCTCAATCACTTGAAAGTTACTCAGTAACCTTGCTCGGCTGCAATTTTAGATGCCTTTATTGTAACGCGTACCGCTTATCTCAATATCCCAATACTAACTGGTTTTATCGTGGGTATGTTGATCCGAAAGAGTTGGCAAAAGAAGCGGTGGATAAACTAAGGGAAGCGGGTCTCGAGAAGCTGGGTTTTACCGGTGGAGAACCGACGATACATCTCCCTTATATCGAAGAAGTGGTGAAAGAGGCGAAGAAATTGATGCCTGAACTAAAGATAGGATTTACAACAAATGGTTTTGCAACCAAAGAGAGTATGGAGCGGATTGTAGATATGTGCTCTTATATCACACTGGAGATAAATGCATTCAACGATGATACGCATCTGGCGTTGAGCGGTGCTCCGGTTGGGCCGGTCTTAAGAAATGCAGAATATCTTATCAAAAATAAAAGTAAGGTGAGGGCGTTTAAAACCGTTGTGGTACCAAAGATAAACGATAGCGAGATAGAAGCGATAGCACAATTTATTGCCTCGTTTGATGCTTCAATACCCTACCACTTAGTTGGATTCAGGCCAAGTTTTATGCTATATTACCACCCGGGGCCTTCGACAAGCGAGCTGGAAGCGATAGCGAGCACCTGTAAGAGATATTTGGAAAACGTTAAGTGGGGCGGGGAATCACCAAAGGAAACAGGATTTGATGAATCCGGTGCAGCGTTGGCAATGAGATATGCGGAATTAGCAGGATGCGTAAGAAGAGACAGGAACTGTGGACTGTGTAACATGAATAAAAGATGCCCTGCGATATTAAGAGAGCCCTGGCTGTGTAATCCAAAGGAGGGTAGTAAAAGGATAGCAAAACATAATGGCACGTAACGGAGCAATACAGGGGAATGGAACAAAGAGCGAAGAAATAAGAGCACAGTATAAAAAATTCATTGGAAGGAAGATTCTCTTTATTTTCGCTTCAATCATTTTAATTGTTATTATTGCAGGTATATCTGCAACGCTTGGCTCTTATTCTATCTCGGTCGTAGAGGTGTATTCAATTTTATGGCACGGTCTATTTCAAAATCCCGAAACTACCAAGGAGATTGTCGTCTGGGATTTGAGACTGCCACGCATCTTATTGGGAATTTTAGCGGGCATAGGGCTTGCAATTGCAGGGACAGCAATGCAAGGGGTTGTACGGAATCCATTGGCAAGTCCTTACACCTTAGGGATTGCGTCTGCGGCGGGATTTGGCGCTGCCGTTGCCATACTTTTAGGTGCAGGTTTTGTCACTGGTCAGTATCTCATAATAGCCAATGCATTCATCTTCGCTTTGCTCTCTTCTTTCATTATCTATGGCTTATCGCGACATAAAGGTGCAACGCCGGAGACGATGATTTTAGCTGGTATTGCATTGATGTATCTATTCTCTGCAATGACCGGGATTTTACAATATTTCGGAGAAGCAGAAGCGGTGAAGGAGGTTGTATTCTGGATGTTTGGTAGTCTTGGAAGAGCCACCTGGGATAAGCTTTTTTTCGTGTTCATTATCCTCGCCATCTGCATTCCACTTCTAATGCTGAAATCATGGGATTTGAACACACTTGGTGCTGGCGATGAGAGTGCAAAAAGCCTCGGTGTAAACGTTGAGCAGACAAGAGTTGTCTGTTTCACACTTGCATCTCTCGTAACCGCAGGCATTATTTGCTTCACAGGAACCATTGGGTTCATAGGGTTGGTTGCGCCTCACATGTGCAGAATGGTCATCGGTGGAGACAACCGGTATTTAATTCCTGCTTCCGGGCTGTTCGGTGCCGCCCTTTTGCTCGGTGCGGATACCGTTGCAAGAACGATCATAGCACCCACTATCCTCCCCGTAGGACTGATCACCGCCTTCATGGGTGTTCCCTTGTTCCTTTACCTGATATTAAGAAGAAGGGGGGAGTATTGGTAAGTAAGATAAATGGTGCAACTAAAAGTAAAAAATGTGACCTTCAGCTATGCACGAGTACCGGTGCTAAAAGAAGTAAGCTTAGAGGTTGCGACAAAAGAGATTTTAGGCGTGTTAGGTCCCAATGGTGCGGGGAAATCAACGCTCCTGAAGTGTATGGATAGAATACTCGACCCTCAAAAAGGATGTATTTCGCTTGATGGTCAGGATATAACGAAGATGAGTAGAATAGAACTTGCCAAAAAGGTGGGGTATATCCCGCAAAGTATCTCACACGTTTTCTCTGCTACTGTTTTCGATACGGTTCTCATGGGTAGACGCCCCCATCTCGGCTGGCGAACGAGCGAAAAAGACACTGAAGCGGTCTTAGAAACTTTACAGATGCTGCATATCGAAGACCTTGCCATGCGAGACATTAATGAGCTTAGCGGGGGTCAGATGCAGAAAGTATTTATCGCACGAGCGCTCACACAAGAGCCAGATCTGCTTCTGCTTGACGAGCCCACTTCTAATCTTGACATTAGACATCAGCTTGAAGTGATGCATACGATAAAGAGCATCGTGAGAAAGAAGGGAATTTCGGCGATAATGGCTATCCACGACCTTAATTTGGCTGCACGCTACGCAGATAGAATAATAATGATGAGTGGTGGCACAATTTTCTCTGATGGGGAACCTGCTTATGTCCTCACGCGAGAGAATA
>JAUXGS010000163.1 GCA_030621945.1 Methanosarcinales archaeon
CATCTCGCGAAGTAAAAGTACAGAAAATTGAGAAGCAGGGAGAAGAACGAGAAGCACGAGGAGCACAATGAAGACATGACACAGCCGGCGTTAGCCGGCGTAACCAATGACGCATGGTAAAAAAAGAGATAGATAAAACTTTTGGAGAGCGTCCAACGCATCTCGCGAAGTAAAAGTAGAGAAAATTGAGAAGCAGGATGAAGATATAAAAAGTGAAGTCACATGCAAACCTTCCGTCATGCCAACGTTTATACAATCCATCATCCTGAATAGCGTTTATACAATCCATCATCAACGATGTTTATACAGTAGCGTGAAAAAAAAACTACCTCAAAAACAACAATACTATATTATTAAATAATTCTCTCAAAAACATTTTTATTTCATACATTTTTTTTACCTCCACCGCATACGGGTAAAAAAAAAGTAACGGTGATTAACGCACAGGGCGTCGGAGCAGGCACGGAAGTGGAAGGATTATATGACTGGTGGGGGATTAAAGTTTCGCTGATAGAAATCGGGATATACACAAATGATGTATTTTTGAGCGGATAATACTTTCCATCATAAAAACCAGTCCGCTCAAAAATATGTCATTTGTGTTATCGCGATTTATAGCAGTGAAAGTTTAACCCCCAGATTGAAATCCGCAAGGGTCAAGAAAGTCATATAATCGTGGAGCGTGCCAATTTATACGATGTCATTCTAAGTTGCGTTAATACCGTCTCATTCTAAATGGTGGGCGGGCGAGGTAGGTCATCTCGCCTTCTGCTGCTTCCGCTCCTTCTGCAGAATACGCCGTTCGAGTTGCGAGGCAAGAGCATCATCGCCATCCTGGATAGCTATTAGCAGCTTATTTTCCAATCTGTCAGAACGCAGTCCTTTCATGGTTTACTTATCCACATCCAGCCACTCAAACGTACCGGCTTGTTCAGTGCGGGTATCAGGTTCGCCACGCAGATAGCGTTCGAGGCGCACCATGCGATCATAATCAGCAGTGCCGGGTTTGAAAGTTTTATTTTTTAATGCATCGAGCAGGGCATCTGCGATAAATGTAGTGATGTTAGCTGAATTTTCGATAGCTCGAGCAAGAGATTTAGCCTGGTCATCATCGACATACTCGTTTGCTTTGGCTTGTAGTTTAGCGAAACGTTCTGCGAAATTATGATTGGTAATATACTTCCTGGCAGTGGTCTCAGAAATACTGCACGTCAGCGCCACGTAATACGCACTTTGGTGTTGCTTATAAGCACGCCACATCGCGCCAATTTTCTGTGTGGATAGTTTAGGATGCATTTTTTATTTTGCCAATACCTCTGGATGATTTAGGGTAATTTCAGAAAGAAGAGAATAGAGTTTTGAGATGTGAAGTTGGAGTTCGGCAACCGACTTAAAGCCGGTGAATATGACATTGCCGGTTGGGAATATCAAGGCGGTATAATGAGGTCTCGCTTCACGGAAATGAAAGGTAACACATTTAACAAAATGCTCATGACCATCATCAGAAAGCGAGGATGAAGGATCATAAGAGCAAGTGGAAAGATAGAGTGAGAGTGCAGAAAGGTTAAGAGGCGATGAGAGATTAGCAGAGGCGACGATATTAAGGATGACGTAATGAACTGATAATTCGAGATCATAAGTAGCAAGAAAAGAACGAAGCCGATGAAAAGAAGCTTCGACATCAGAAACGGAACGAGAGGAGCGGGAGATAACAGAGCCGGTATTATAGATGGAAAAATAAGAATGCTGAAACGAAACAAGGATGCGAGAAAGAACGTGTTGGGTAGAGAAACGATAAGCCGCTGAAAGTGATGAGAGTGAAAAAGGAGGAACGATATCAGATTTAGCGATGATGTTATTAATGTTGATTTTAGTTATATAATCAGACTGCATTTGTATTAACCTCCATTAATTCCCATCCAGGACGCTGCATCGTTGAAGAGGAGATATTAAGTTTTCGGCCATGGCAAAGAGATTCCACAAGGGAATAGAACTCGTCAGGTTTGGAATGATGCTTGCCTGGCGTGGCAATAAGCATGGTGGATTGGTATGTGAGATTAACAGATGGTTTTCCTATTGTGGCGAGAATGCAATATTCTGTTTGATTGAGAAGCCATTTACCACTGCCCTTTTTATTCTTTGCCCATGTGAGCATAGTCTGAACTTTGAATCCCCAGTGGGTTAAGAGCTTGAAGGCATCGCATAGGGACTTAAAAGGAGTCCATAACCAGAGTACGCAATTCGTTGCATCAAAAGGGATATTGCTCTTTTTTAACTTTTCTAAGTTGCGATTGGAAAGATCAATAACAATAACCTGAAACACACCTTCGATTTTAGGAATAGGAACAATAGAACGAGAAGGACGGCGAGAAGAGGTAGGCGGTTTCTCTTGGTGGAAGAATTCCTGATAAACGCTATCAATGCTCCTGTTGCCATCTGCAATATCCCGCCATGCGGCGTATATACGTTTATCTGTCTGTGCAGCTTCCGCAATTCGTTTACCCTTCCGGAATGTGTTCTTACCGAGCCCAACTTTTTTAGCTGCTATTTCTATGGCTTCTCCGGGTTCTTCACCAAGAGCTTCCTCCAATTTTGGAGGAACCTCTTCTTTAGGATGGTTTTCACCAAACAATTTACCCGCTTCTATTTGTCTCCTCCTCGCATTTTCCGTTTCGATTTTATGAAATGTTATACCGAGTTCGACCTTCTGGGTCATTATGAGATGCCTACGGTTGAGATTAAAAGAAATAACAAACTCCATTTCTTCGAGGTCCGTATTAAAAGAATGTTCAACAAATGGAACTTCGTTAATAGAATGACGTTTGCAGATTATTAGCCGGTGATGGCCGTCTAAAACTACCTTGTCGGGATTAATGATGAGTGAATGTAAGACACCGTCTTTCAGGATACTTTCTTCTAAGTTTTTAAGGTCTTCGTCTAAAAGAGGAGGAAGTAAAGTCTCGTATTCCGCGGGTTGACTTGTAATTCGCTTATCTTCACCATACCTTGCTGAGGTTGTGATGGCATAAGAAAACATAACACATAGTTATATAAATAACTATCGCAATAGCACGTGCAAATTTTTACAACTTCCTCAATTC
>JAUXGS010000133.1 GCA_030621945.1 Methanosarcinales archaeon
CATTCTTTATCGCGTTCATACAGCATATCTTGGAACAATACTCGACTACTTCCCCTCTTGCACCCGCACATTGAATCATCACCACATTTTCGATGCCATTCATGTTCAAATCCTCATGTCTGAGCTTTTCTTCAAGCTGTAATTGCGTAATTACTTTTTCGCCATCGTATTCATACAAACCCTCTGGTTCAAGTTCTTTTGCTCCGGTGGCTACTATTATATCTCCTACATCAATGGATTTCTCGACTCCATTCTCATCCAAAATTACTTTGAACTTTCCTACATAACCTTCCACATCCTTAATGAATGAAGAGAGATGCAATTCGACTCTTTCATGTTCTTCTACGGCTTTTATTCTCTGCTCTAAAAATTCTTTCGCAAGCTCTTCGGTTGGGTAAAGCTTGTATAAACGACGAAGCAACCCCCCCATCTCACTTCCCTTTTCGATGAGGTGAACGTAAAATCCATTCTTTGCTATACTAAGCGCAGCAGTCATACCGCTTATTCCCGCACCAATTACAACTGCAGAAGGTATAACATCTGAGGTTAATTCCTCAAGTGGCTCCAACCGAGCGGCCTTTGCAACCCCCATTCTCACAAGGTCTTTCGCCTTCTCCGTCGCTTTCTCAGGCTCGTGCATGTGAACCCATGAGCATTGGTCCCGGATGTTGACGAACTCAAAGAGGTAGGGGTTCAATCCAGCTTCCTTACAGGTCGCACGAAAGAGAGGCTCATGTGTTCTTGGCGTGCAACTTGCAACGACAACACGGTTAAGCTCGTGCTCATGTATTGCAGATTTTATGGCTTCTAACCCCTCTGATGAGCAAGTATATAAATTGCGTTCTGCATACACGACATTCTCTAAGGTAAATGAATATTCCACCACCGCGGGTACATCCACAACTCCTCCAATGTTTATTCCGCAATGGCAGATGAATACGCCAATCCTAAGCTCTTCTGTCATAAGAACCTCCTAATACAACCTCCATCGCCCTTGACGCTGCTGCACTCCCATGTGCTATACATTCTGGGATATCTCTTGGGGCTTGACAATATCCAGCCACGAATATGCCAGCCCGTGTAGTTTCGGTAGGATTGTAAGGGTCTTTAAGTTTAAAGAATTTATACTCGTCGAGTTCTGTTCCCAATATTTCAGCGAGCGCTTCTACGCCTTCACTTGGTATTAGTGCGGTACTAAGAACGACCATGTCCACTTCCATTTTCTCAACCTTGTCCGAAGAAGGGCTGTAGAATATCTCCAAAATCTTGTTCTCTTTCTCCCTTATCTCTCCTGGTTTCCCTCTTATATATTTCACTCCGTAATCGTCCTCTGCTCTATTCACGTATTCCTGAAATCCTTTTCCAAAACATCTGAGATCCGTATACAATATGAATGTCTCAGCCTCTGGATAGTGCTCCTTTGTGAGGATCGCCTCCTTGGTGGCGTGCATGCAGCATACGGAACAGCAATAAGGTCTGTTCTCTCTCGTATCACGAGCGCCCACACATTGTATCCACGCGATTCTCTTCACCTCCTTACCGTCTCTTCTAATCACATGTCCACCTGTGGGACCAGCGGCACAGATCAACCTCTCAAATTCTAACGCGGTTATCACGTCGTCATATTTCCCATACCCATATTCTGTTAGTCCTGAAGGGTCAAGAGGATCAAATCCGATAGCAACGATTATTGCACTCACGTTCCTCTCCACTATTTCCGGTTTTTGATCGTATCGTATCGCGTCCTTTCCGCAAACCACTTCGCAAAGTCCACATCTCATGCATTTATCCCTATCCAAAGCGTAAATTAGCGGAACAGCCTGCATGAATGGGATATACGCCCCGCTCCTGACTCTAAGGTCCATATCAAATTTGTTCAGAATACCCATCGGGCAAACTCGTGCACAATCTCCGCATCCGTTGCATTTAGCCTCATCTACGAACCTCGAATTTCTAAGGATCTTTACTTTAAAAGAGCCAATTTCTCCTTCAATCGCAGTCACCTCGCTTAAAGTGAGAACTTCTATGTTCTCATGCCGATAGCAATCCATCATCTTCGGCGCAAGTATGCAGATAGCACAATCATTAGTTGGGAAGGTTTTGTCCAGTTGTGCCATACGACCGCCGACGGAAAGAGTCCTCTCCACTAAACAAACCCTTATCCCCGCTTCTGCAAGGTCAAAAGCTGCTTGCATTCCTGCTACTCCTCCGCCTATCACAAGAACTGCTTTATCTTCCATTTTTATACCAACCCCATAGCTCTTGCGACAAAGACCTCGAAGGGAACAATTTCTATGCCGTATTCGCTCTTTCTATTGCTCATATGGCATTTGAAATGTATCAGACACTTTGGACAGGACGTAACCATAATTTTCGCTCCAGCATCAGTACATTCTTTCAGTCTTTCTCTTCTTATCTCTTCGGAAATACCATCGCAATTTGTCCATCCAGAAGTGCCGCAACATAATGAGTTCTCTCTGTTGCTCTCCATCTCTACAAATTCCTTCGCTACTTCAGAGATGACTTTTCTTGGAGCGTCGTATACGCCAAGATGCCTTCCCAGTCTGCATGAATCGTGATAGGTAACTTTATCATCTATCTGATGGAGTTCGATTTTACCCTCTTCTATCTTCTCCGACAGGAATTCAGAGATATGAATGAGTTCGAAATCGAAATCGAAAAATTCCGGATAATCGCGCTTAAAAGTCCTGTAACCCTCGGGGCAAGAGAAAATGACTTTTTTTGCGCCTGTATCCTTGATGTTTTGGATATTGATGGCTGCTAATTTCTTAAACGTCTCGACGTCTCCGTTCCAAAAGAGGTCATGCCCGCAGCACACTTCATTGTTCATCACAACCGGAGAAATCCCCAGTTTATTAAGTATCTTCACCGTGCTCCGCGCAATCTCAACCGTATTTACTCCGAGGTCTCTGAATACGAGGTCAAAATAGGGGAGACAACCCGTGAAATAGAGAATATCTCCTTTATCTGACACATTCAGGTCTTCTGATACCCAATTAAGCCTTTTTTGTTCTCGCTCATGCGTGAATGTAAAAAGCTTCATTAATGAAAACAGCTCACCATGCGCACATACTCCACTTTCTTTTTCCTCCAATGCAACACTTCTAATCCCCCTGATGAACTCTGGATATTCCACACCGTAGGTGCATACCTCTTTACATCTGTTACAAGTTAAGCAAGACCATATTCTCAGATCAGGTTGAACCGGGAGGCCAAGCAATGCTCTTTCCACCAAACCGTCTGGGGAATAGTCACCAAATCGGGATAGGGGGCAAGCGGAAGTGCACTTCCCACAATCAACGCAATAATATGCTTTCGTTCCCTTTATAATATCAGATACCTTTTTCATGCTTTGTGTTTGGATTTAGTTTTAATACATTTTAAATCTTTTTTTCATTGCTTCTTTTCGGAACTTTGCCGAGGCAAATTCCTTCTTTTTCGAGTTTAATGCGTATCAATAGTTTTTGATTGTGTGCACTTTTTCAATTCAAGTCTTATTTCCACGAACAGCTCATAGATAGAGGAAAAAGTTGGAAGAGGCGGTGCTACGAAAAGCGAAACCTTTGGGAGGTGATAGCCGCCCCTTCCATATAAACCATATATTTTTCCCCTTTTTATTTTTTTAGTTTCTTAACCGGTGAAGACTACAGGAAGTCTTCACTTTTGATGGAGCGAAAACGACCTTTTATTGTACTGGGAGGGGGGAAAATATCGATACTTATTGAAACGAACACTTTTCCTTCAGAATCCCCATCGCTTC
>JAUXGS010000123.1 GCA_030621945.1 Methanosarcinales archaeon
AAACTGCATGACTTCAATTCGTCCTTCAGTAAGCTAACTACGTCGGTATAGTTCCGCTCTACTTCCACCATATACCTGCCATTCTCACTACGAACCGGCTGTTGCAGCAAAACTCCAGAGTTATTTTTCTTTTCCGTAAAGGCTTTTGTTTTTCTAAAAGAAAAGGGTTTATATTTGCCCTTAAACTGCTCTGAGTGATATTTTGACGTGACTGGAGGACCTATATGCTTCTTTATTCGCGGGAGCGTCCAGACGAGCAACTCAAAGAGCAAGAACGCTTTCTCCCCGTCTACACCAACATCACTGCTGTATATTCTAAAGCCATTTCGTTCTATCAGATCTGTGACAGATGCTTCTGCTTTTCGTAACTGCGGGAATAGTATATCCTCTACCACATCTGGCGCCTCAAACAAGACCAGCACGAACTCGGTTCCTCGTTCCTTCGCGAGATTCATAAATTCCGCCTCGGTCATGGCTTCTTCCTTCCGCGGCAAAAAGAATTTCATGCTGGGATGCGCCAGAAAATCCCGCGCTGCGTCTATTAACCTGCAAAAAGAAAACTCCGATACTGCTGCCGCTACATTCCTGTTTGGGTCTACGGGGTCGATCACAATGAGTGGGTCGTTTCCAGCTCCTTTGTACGTGCCTTGACCTTCCATATCTATTCGTTCACCGTATTGCCATCGTGATGCGTTCCTCAACAGCTCTACGAACGAGGAATAGTTCAGGATGAGCAATTCGCAGAGATAACCTGCGAAGCCTTTCCGCCGTTGCTCAGAGCCGTAAATACCCAAACACTTCATGAATTGCTTTAGCAGGAGCACCTCATCCTCAAATCCCGATATCCTCTTCCTAACATATTCATTATGGAATGGCGTCCTGTCCACTGCAGATTTCAACAACGATGCTTCTTTTACCGCAAAGCAGGGTACTAAGTCCGCTTCGTGCTCTACTATTTTATCTGCATCGTAAAAGTAAGCGTGAATATACGGATGCGCGGCATATCGTTCCTCATATCTGTCTGAAATGCTTTTGGCGAGAGCAAGGCCATCCTCTTTTAAATCCTCTTCTGATAGATCCGCGGGAAACATGATGAATATATCAATGTCCGCCTCTTCATGGACCCAGGTATTTCGTGCAGTTGACCCCACGGATATAGCATGGGCGTCCACACCCATCTCTAATGCCCTCTCGTTTATCTTAGAGATTATACGGTCTGTTACGGCTTTTACTCTCCTCCGCTCTTCCTCATCTGGTCTTATCCGCTCTATGACCTCTTCACGTATCCTCTTTACCTCTTCGTTCTTGTTCATCACTGCGGGGGAATCAATCGATTTTTTTGGCGCCTTTGCATTAAAGTAAACAAAAGAATATAGAAACCTTTTTTAGTTTAAAAATGAGGAAGTAGTTTAGTTAGTATAAAGGTGGAGAGAAAAAATGGGCGAAGAGGGTGTGATAGAGAAGATATCAGGTCCGTTGATTATTGCTGATAAGATGCGCGGATGCGAGATGTACGAAGTGATTAAAGTAGGTGAAGAGGGATTGCTGGGCGAAACGATAAGACTGGATGGCGCCCTTGCATATGTTCAGGTATATGAGGATACAACGGGTTTGAAGCCCGGTGAGCCGGTGGTAAGGACAAAAGCACCCTTATCCGTTGAACTTGGTCCGGGGATTTTAAAGAATTTTTATGATGGTATACAGAGACCTTTGGAAGATATAAAGCATAAGGTGGGAGATTACATAACGCGAGGGGTCCGGGTGGATGCACTTGACCGAACGACGAAATGGGATTTCGCACCTACTGCCGAGGAAGGCAAAGAGGTTGTTGGTGGGGACATTTTAGGCGAGGTCCCCGAAACTAAGGTGATAAAGCATAAGATACTTGTCCCGCCGGAGGTGAGCGGTAAAATTTTAGAGTTAAAAGAGGGTGAATTCGCCGTTAATGATTGCATAGCGAGGGTACAAACAGATGGTGAGGACGTGGAATTGACGATGATGCAGAAATGGCCAGTGCGAAAAGGAAGACCCTATAAGGATAAATTAGACCCTGAAGTGCCTTTGTTGACCGGACAGCGTATAAATGACACCTTCTTCCCGATAGCGAAAGGCGGCACGGGTGCTATCCCCGGTGGGTTTGGAACGGGAAAGACGGTAATGCAGCACCAATTAGCACGATGGTCTGATGCACAAGTCATCGTGTACATAGGATGTGGCGAGCGAGGGAATGAGATGACCGAGGTGCTGGAAGATTTCCCCAAACTTATTGATCCTTACAGCGGCGAGAAGCTGATGGAGCGGTCAACGCTCATTGCAAACACGTCTAATATGCCTGTAGCGGCACGGGAAGCGTCTATTTATACCGGAATCACACTTGCCGAGTATTATCGTGATATGGGCTATGACACGGCGATACAGGCGGATTCGACGTCTCGATGGGCAGAAGCACTGCGAGAAATATCAGGTAGATTAGAAGAGATGCCGGGTGAAGAAGGGTATCCTGCTTATTTAGCCACGCGATTGGCCGATTTCTATGAACGTGCAGGCAGGGTAAAAACGTTATGCTCTGATTCCGAGGATAGAATGGGCTCGGTTACCGTAGTAGGAGCGGTGTCGCCGCCCGGGGGTGATTTTTCTGAACCCGTAACGCAGAATACGTTGCGTGTGGTAGGCGTTTTCTGGGCTCTTGATTCAACCTTAGCGGATAGGAGGCATTTCCCGGCTATAAGCTGGCTCCGTAGCTATTCTCTCTATTTGGGCGATCTCAGAGAATGGTTTAATAAGCCGTCCTCTCCCGATTTCACGGAACAGCAGGAGGAGATGATGGCACTATTGCAAAAGGAGTCGGAACTGCAAGAGATTGTGCAGCTTGTGGGTGCGGATGCACTTCCACCACGTGAAAGAGGGACACTGGAAGTTGCTCGTATGATACGGGAGGATTTTTTGCAGCAAAACGCATACCATGATATCGACTCTTTCTGCTCTTTGGAGAAACAGTACCTGATGGCAAGAATCATTCTACAATGGTACAACCACGCAAACGAGCTGGTAGAGCAGGGCATAGGGGTGGAGAACCTCGAAGGGATGAGGATAAAGGGTGCCATAGCGAGGATGAAATATGTGCCAAGTGAAGAATTTGGAGCTAAATACGAAGAGATAATGAAAGATATGAAAGACGAATTTGAAGCAGTGAAGAAGAGGGAGGAAGAGGCTTCGTGACGCAGACAAGGGCGACGATTATTTATTGTAAAGAGAAAAGTTCTTTTGGTAAAGCTTTCCTTTTTAAGAAAAGGTTTGAGGTGAAATAAAATGGCGATAGATACTTCAGCACGTGAATACACAACGATAAGAGAAGCGGCGGGTCCGTTGATTGTGGTAGAAAATATAGAGGGCGTCTCGTATGGAGAAGTCGTGAAGATTGTCACACCAGAAGGAGAGGAAAAGAACGGGCAGGTGTTAGAAGTGAGTACAGGACTTGCAGTGGTTCAGGTCTTCGAGGGCACCTCGGGAATAGATACGTCAAAGACGAGGGTGAGATTCACCGGTGATATAATGAAGATAAGCGTTTCGCAAGATATGGTTGGTCGCTTTTTCGATGGCTTGGGCCGACCACGAGACGGGGGACCGGAGATAATACCTGAAGATAGACTTTCGGTTATCGGTGCGTCAATCAATCCCACGGCACGTGATTACCCGCGAGAATTTATTCAAACGGGTATTTCGACCATTGACGGGATGAACACGCTGGTACGAGGCCAGAAGTTACCGATATTCTCCGGCGCAGGAATGCCGCACAATGCCCTTGCCGCACAAATAGCGAGACAGGCAAAGGTGTTAACCACCGGGGAGCCGTTCTCTGTGGTGTTCGCTGCAATGGGCATCACGCACGAGGAGGCTTCGTTCTTCATACATGATTTTGAACGCACCGGTGCGATAGAGCGGATCGTTGCTTTCCTTAACCTTGCGGATGACCCTGCGATAGAGCGAGTGATAACGCCGCGAATGGCATTAACAACTGCTGAGTTCCTCGCCTACGAATATGACATGCACATCCTCGTTATTCTTACGGATATGACAAATTATTGTGAGGCGTTACGAGAGATCTCAGCGGCACGAGAGGAAGTTCCGAGCAGAAG
>JAUXGS010000026.1 GCA_030621945.1 Methanosarcinales archaeon
CAGTGCCGGGATTGGTTAACGATTTAGTTGAATGGTTAAATTCCGAGGAAGCGAAAGAACTTGACCCTATTATCGCGGCGGGCGTGGCACACCATGAATTTGTCAGAATACACCCTTTTGTTGACGGAAATGGGCGAACCGCAAGGGTTCTTGCAACACTAATACTATATCTACGCGAGTTTGATACCAAACAGTTCTTCTGCATTGATGACTACTACGATTCCGATAGACCGGCATATTACAGTGCGTTGCAAAGCGTTAATCAAAAAACTCTGGACGTGACCAATTGGCTGGAATATTTCGCCGAAGGTGTAGCAGTAAGCATTGATGCTGTAAAGGAAAGGGTGGTAAGGCTCAGCAGCGAGAGATTACGAGAAGCAAAAAGAGGGCAGATTGCTTTAACAGAGAGGCAGATGCAGATTGTGGAATTTATCAATACCGCGGGCAAAATCACAAGTGGGGACATTCAGAGGATGTTTAAAATCTCCAGGCAGGCAGCCCTTAAAGAACTCTCTAAGCTTGTAGATCTTGGTGTAATAAACTTAGTTGGTACGGGAAGAGGAGCCCATTATATTATGAGTTAGTTGTCGTTTCGGTTGTCGTTTCGGTTGTCGTTTTAAAAAATCGAGGAAATAAACGCTCATCTAAAATCCACCTCATCCACCACCTCGCACATAATCTTTGAAGACCCCTTTTACCGGCTTAGCTTAGCTTGATCTCCAGGTTAAATTTCTGGGCGATTTCTTTAAACATGTACGCGTGCGTACACAACCAAGGAAATGCTAAAACCCTTCAAGAACATCAATTAATTCTGTATAGAACATTCTATCTCTGATTAATGAGCGAACTCCTCTTGGTAAACTATAGATGTGGTCTAAATACACCTGATCTTTGAGGGCAAGTTCTATTTTTTCCACAACATCTTGAATTATTTTTTTATCTCCACGAATCAATTTGATTTTTTGCTTACAGATATTAATATCATGGTCGGTCATTATTTTTCTCATCATGCCGAGGTCATACAAATCTTTGAACGCTGCTCTATCCTGAAAGGCCATTAGTTTATCAGCAAATAAATCGCCAGGAGATAAACACTTGAATTTTAATTCCTTTTTGTATTCAGGATATTTACGAATCTTTAAATCAATATCCCTATCCTCACTCATCAAAGCTGGTGTGCGATGCTTTATATTTATTTGAACCTTTATGAAATTGAAAAAACCCTCTAAAAGCTCCTTTTTAATTAACTCATCATAGTAATATATTTTCGTTTTTCTAGACATTACCTTTGTCATAACAACTCTTACGAAAGTTATAGTCCCAGAAAAAATATCAAAATACAACGGATAAAATTTACCGTAAATTAAATTCTCTGAACTTTTTGTTTTATATTTTGTCTCTGATACAGGGACTAATAAATCTTCTCTTTCTAATTTCTCATTTAATTCCCGGAATTTAGTTAGAATAAACTCCTTTGTCCTGTTTTCAGTCTCTATGTTGAAGTCCAAATCTATTGAAAATCTCTGGAAGTCCCGCGGAAGAAGGGTTTGGACACTTGTCCCTCCCTTGAAGAATAAATCTAAATCAGAATGCTCTTTTAGAATATTTAGGGTATCATATGCCCATATCTGTATCTCAAAATCTTTTGGGTTGACACCTTCTTTTGTGGAATATTTCCTTATTATCTCGCCATTAAAAGCTTCATTACTCCAGAACGATGAATTAATATCCTCTGGCATTTTTCTCTGCCCCTTGTATCGCATTCAGAATATTATCTGGTATGTTTTTATCCCCTTCAAGATACTTCTTCAAGTAAAGCAAAGTAGGCTTTATCAAGCATAACCTCTTGAACTCTTCATCTGTTAGATTGAAATCTATAGCTTTTAGGGTGTACTCAAATAACTTCTTATCAGGTAAATCGAGTTCGCTAAAAATAACATCTATACCTGGCAAATTTAAATCACCGTAGAATTTTAACTCCCGAGGATTATTCAACGCTTTTCTTAAAATTACAACATCACCGATTCCTAAAGCATCTGCCACTATATTACGCTTATTACAGTGCTTTGGGATTTTATCTGGTAAAACCGTTGCGTATTTATTTAACTTTTCAACTATTTTTCCTGCGAGTTCAGTATATTTATTTTTAGGAATAGCAATTTCTTTTATTCTCTGATACATCGCGTGATCTGTTAGATTATAGAGGAACAAAGCTGTTTCTCCTGTGATATAATAATCTCTTCCAAGAAGTTTATCTAGTTTACTAAATATATCGATTTCTCTCTTCTTCCCATATCTTTGATTATATTTAAACAGTTGCTTTCTCCGTTTACCGGGTTTCCATAAAGCTAAGCCTTTGCCTGCCAGCGTCCAGCATATTTTCTCTGCTGTGGGAGGGGCGAATTTGAGAGCTTTAGCTATATCGCCTATGCTAACCCACTCATCAAAATGCTTGAATGCGTTTAATGTTTCTTCATCCATTCTTACAGTGAGTAGTTCCATGATTATTTTTTGATTTACATATTTAAATAAATAACGTTTTTCTTTAATTACATATATATGTGATCACGCTTAAGGATAGATTGCTTAAGTGGTTGTTGCTGGATCAGAGCGTGGTTTGTAGGGGGTTTGAAGATACGCGAAATTTCACAATTTCGCAGGAGGGGAAAACAGATAATATCTATGAGCGCATAGTAGGAGACAATAACGAAAGCGGAAGAAGCGATGCGGAGACGCGAAGGACAGAGAGGTTTTTTTCCTAAATGGATGAAGTGTATGAAAAACAGGCGTTGTGTTTACGTTTTGTGAGAACAACATTCGTCCTTTTTACCATTACCGATTATTCAAATTTTAATTTCTCCAACGCCTCACACATAATCTTCGAAGACCCCTTCACCTGCTTGATCTTCAGGTTAAACTTCCGCGCGAAGTTTTTAATCGTTTGTGCGTATTCCTCGTCCTTCTCGTCCGCTTCTGAATACTCTATTTTCACCACCCGGTTGTAATGGTTCTTCATGAGCTTTAGTATGCGCTTGGTGTCTCCAACAGCATAGGTGTTCATCCGCCCGGCCATGATATTGATAGTAGATTCTAAGATTACCTGCGGCTCTTTTATGATCGCTGCCCCAGCAGGGGTCATAAAAAACGTCCCGGATTCTTCGCTAAGTAGTGACTGCACCGTTTCCCTACCAAGCGCAATCTCTATGCAATTGTTCAATATCGCTCCGTCTTTGCTGTCTCTTGGGATGACCACCGGCACAGGTGCCTCTCTGATTACGCGCTCCAGTGCTTCCGTGGTGCTGCCGCACAGCCCGTAGCCCAGGATAATAAAATCCGCCATCGAACTCATTCTCTTTATGCCTTCCTCAATCTCCGTCAGCAGTACGTCTGGGTAATCATGCATTCGCAACTCCAGCACCTTAATAATCACTGAATCCGTGAGGTCACGCTCTTGGATCTCCTTCTCTATCTTCTCCAATGTCTGCGCCTTTAATACGAACCCATCATCAGCGAACTCGCTCGAAAATCGGTCTATCACTCGCTGATACAGTACGATAGTCACTGAATTAGCGGTGTCAGGCAGCACAAAAAAAAGCTCTTTCACACCGGTTTCTCTAATCACGGCCTTTATTTCTTTTCTTAAAATCTCGCAGGTGATAACGCCGATGTGCATGATCTTATCTTATCTTCTTTTTACCCTATTCTATCGTTTTAGTCAAAAATGAAGAAAGGCAAGCTGAGAAAGGTTACATTACGTCCTCCACCAGCTCTAAGCCATACTCGTCCTCAAGAAAACTAAATACGTCAGCTCTGTTTATTCTCTGCTTCTGTGGCAGCTTCTTCTTTTGCAGCTTCCGCTCCTGTATTCGATACCCCGGCCGCTTTAACGATGCGCAAATATCCATCCCATATATACCCACCTTCGGGTCGTAACGGATGCCAAAGTCAGTATGCTCTGCAACACCAAATGAAAAATTACCGTACGTGTCAAACTGGCTCTTAAAAAGTCTGTTCTGTATCTTAAAACAGCGTTTAAGGAAATCCCGTGCACGATCTCCTCGTAACGTGACTTTACACGCAATGGCTTCGCCTTTCTTTATACTAAATGGCTGGAGGGTTCGCTTCGCTGCTCTCTTAATCGATTTCTGACCCGCAATGGAATCCAACAGCTTCTCCGCCTTTGCTAACTTCTCGCCACTTTCGCCCACACTCATGTTTATCACTACCTTATCCACTTCTATTCTCCTCATCGGGTTTTCTGTCATTTCCTTACTCTCCTCTCTTGGATGCTTCCGGTGTTTTGTTTAATAATACCAAATAGCCCTGAGTTATGCTATACTTAATCCTGGCACCTCGATTTTTTCCTCGCCCACTACGAATAAGGAATCCTCGCGGCTCTCGAAGCTCTCTTCACCTTCTGTGGCTTTTATCCGCACGACATTTGGCTGCGAACTTTGCACTATCCGTATCTCCTCTATTTCGCCTGTCTGGGCTGAGTGCTTCCCGCCAATCACTACCACTTTACACCCCTCTTTATACGCAAAGTGCTGCAATATCTTACTATCCGGAATGGAAATCAGCAATGAGTCACGCGTGTTTATGTCCGCACCGGACTCTCCGGGGAGAATGTTTCTACCGTCATGCAAGTTCAATTGTATCGCACCCTCTTCTATCATTCTCTTCCCATTCACCCTGCACAGCTTCTTCGATGCCGCTTCTTCATCTATTTCCACCAGTGATAACTTATCCTTCCGGTCCAAGAGCACCATATAATTAGCCTTTAGAATAGGAATGGAAAGAACATCAAAGATGCCTACCGGGAACTTATGGTCTTTCCTTACTTTGCCATTGACGATTACTTTGCCTTCGTTCAATATCCGCTTTGCCTCTCTACTATTGTCCGCTAACTTCAGCATGTCCCGCACAATTAAAAGCAAGGGCATGCTTCTATCCTTTGGATGCGGTCCCGGTGTTGGGTTAACCGCCCAGTATGATGTTTTTCTCTCTATTTTCCAGCTACGAGGTGCAGCTATCCTTTTTTGATGCTTCCCCATTTTTAGTTCATTACTCCTACTATCATTATTCGTTTACGCATAAGCATGTTTCACCCAATCCTCCGCTTTCTCTTCAAACTCCTGTTGTGCTTTAGGGGTTGTAGCCGGCTTCACGCCCTTAATAGCGGCTTCAAAATGCTGCTTCTTTACTACGATGTTCTTTACGGCATCTCCCATGTATTCCTCGGTTATCCCAGAAGCGAGGAACTCACGTAAAGCAGCCATTACCGCTTCTTTAATGATGGCCGCTATATCTGCACCGACATATTTTTCGGTCATGTTCGCAAGATCTTCTATAGCTACGTCCTCTCCAAGTGGTTTACCTCTTAGGTGCAGCTCGAAGATTCTCTGCCTCGCTTCTTTATCCGGTATTTGTAGGTATATCAATCTATCAAATCTTCCAGGTCTGAGCAATGCGGGATCCACCATATCCGGTCTGTTTGTCGCCGCTATAACAATCACATCCTTCAACTCCTCCAATCCGTCCATCTCGGTTAATATCTGTGAAACGACGCGCTCTGTTACATGCGAGTCATAACCCATACCTCGTACCGGTGCGATTGAATCAATCTCATCCAGGAAGATTATACAGGGAGCAGCTTGCTTCGCCTTTCTGAAAATCTCACGAACCGCTTTCTCTGATTCTCCCACCCACTTCGACAAGAGCTCTGGTCCTTTAATCGAGATGAAATTTGCCTCACTCTCATTTGCCACTGCCTTTGCCAGCATCGTCTTTCCGGTACCCGGTGGTCCAAACAGAAGGATACCTTTCGGCGGCTTTGTATTTAACTGCGAGAACACCTCAGCATATTTGAGTGGCCACTCCACCACCTCCTTTAATTCCTGTTTCACATGTTCCAAGCCACCTACGTCATCCCACTTCACATTCGGCACTTCTACAAATACTTCCCTTAGCGCAGAAGGCTCTGTATTTTTTAACGCTTCACTGAAATCGTACTTTGAAACGGTCAACTGCTCCATCACTTCTGGCGGTATATCCTTCTCTATGTCTATCTCCGGTAGTATTTTCCGGATCGCATGCATAGCAGCTTCTTTACATAACGTCGCGAGGTCCGCACCGACAAATCCATGCGTGAGAGTTGCGACTTCTTTTAGATTTACATCCTCCGCAAGTGGCATTCCCCGCGTATGCACCTCCATGATCTCTTCACGACCATTTCTGTCCGGGATGCCGATCTCTATCTCGCGGTCGAAACGACCTCCTCTTCTCAATGCCTCATCAAGTGCATTGACTCTATTTGTAGCACCGATTACTACCACCTGCCCACGCGATTCAAGACCGTCCATTAAAGAGAGGAGCTGAGCGACTACTCTTCGTTCCACTTCTCCGGTTGTCTCTCCCCGCTTCGGCGCTATTGAATCCAACTCATCAATAAAAATAATAGAAGGAGCGTTCTTTTCCGCTTCCTCAAATATATCTCGTAAATGTCGTTCACTTTCCCCATAGAATTTGCTCATTATCTCAGGACCAGAAATCGAATGGAAATTGGCATCGGTCTCATTTGCCACTGCTTTCGCTATCAATGTCTTCCCGGTTCCCGGCGGTCCGTGCAAGAGAACACCTTTTGGAGGCTCTATCCCCAGCCGCTCGAACAGTTCAGGATGCCGAAGCGGTAATTCTATCATCTCCCGTATCAGTCCTATCTCCCGCTTCAGTCCGCCGATGTCCTCATAAGTCACACGAGGAACGCCCATCTTCTCTTCCCTCGCCTTACGAAGCACAATCTCCGTATCTATATTTGGAATTGCCGTGCCCGCGGGTACGGTATTAGTAACGACAAAAGAAACAGGTTTGCCCAACAATTCAATCCTTATGATTTGCCCTTTTGTAATTGGCACACCTTTCAATCTGCTTAATAAGTATCGTTCGCCACCGGCAATTCTTATCGGTTGTGTAGGTGCAAGCGTGATTCTTTTTGCACCTTTCGCCTTTGTCTGCTTCACTCTCACCTTATCATCTATGGCGACGCCAGCATTGTTTCTTATATTGCCATCTACGCGTATGATTGACTTACCACTATCCGGTGAATATGCGGGATGCACAATAGCTGTGGCAATACTCCTACCCTCTATCTCTACTACATCTCCGGGTATGAGCCCCAGCGCTCGCATCGTCTCCGTATCCATTCGTGCTATCCACCTACCTGCATCTCGATGATACGCCTCGGCTACCCGTAATATCACTGATTTGTCTTTCCCTTCTTCGTTTCCCATCTATTCACCTATTCATTTATTATGTTATCAGTATAAATAAAATTAAAATAAAAGCTAAAGGTCAGGCTTTTATATGCTTTAAAGAAAAAGGATAGTGCGATTAAAATGGAAGAAGAGTTGTTAATGATCCCGGGACCGGTGCCTGTGATACCACGTATTCGAGAAGCGATGGCAAAGCCGATGATATCCCACCGAGGAGACGAGTTCTCACAGATATACGGCGAGATCGTCGAGAACCTTAAGAATATATTTCAAACGAGGAATGACCTCTTCGTGCTCAGCGGGTCGGGAACATGCGCAATGGAAGCAGCTATAGGGAATCTTATCAAGAGGACGAATGGCGCAGGGAAAACGGAGAAGGGATGTGTAACGATAGCGAACGGCAAATTTGGCGAGCGTTTTACAGAGATTGCGGAACGATATGGCGCGGATGTTACACCGGTTCATTTCGAATGGGGACACCCGATAGATTTAGAACAGGTAAAAGAAGCTTTGGAGAATAGTCCCAATCCTAAGGTCGTTACGATGGCGCATAATGAAACCTCCATCGGCATGCTTAATCCTGCAAAGGAAGTGGGGAAACTTGCGAAGAAGCACGATGCTATTTTCGTGCTCGATTGCATCACGTCAATAGGCGGTGATGACGTTCCAGTGGACGAGTTGGGGGTGGATATCGCGATTGTTGGCTCGCAGAAATGTCTGGGTATGCCGCCGGGATTGGCAGCACTCTCAATTAGCGATAAGGTGTGGGATTTGATGCAGGAAAACCCAAGCAGACCTTATTATCAGGATCTTGTTGCGTATAAGAAGAGTTATAAGAAGAAACAAACACCTTACACTCCGGCTTTGCCTCTGTTCTTCGCGCTACATGAAGCGTTAGCGGTGATACGAGAAGAGGGCATGGAAAAAAGGATACAAAGACATAGAACACTGTCAAAGTCGATTCGAGCGGCAGTTACAAGCTTGGGGCTGAGCTTATTCCCGACTCTAAACGAGGTAAGCGATTACTCGAACACCGTTACGGCGATAAACATGCCATTGGAGAATGGCATAACCGATGATCAACTGCGGGGCGGTATGCGGAAAAAGGGTGTAGTCGTATCAGGGGGGCAAGCAGACCTCAAAGGTAAGATCTTCAGGATAGCCTCAATGGGGAATATAACAAGCACGGAAATTTTGAGGACTATCGAGGTATTGGAACAGGTATTGATTGAAAATAAGTTTATAGAAGAGGAAGGTAAGGGATTGGAGGCAGCGAAAGAAGTATTATCCCCCTCTTGAAGAATTGGATTGGCGAAGGTATCGCGCGAAAAACGAAGACAATAAAAAGAGTTTAAGGTTGAACGAAGCCCTGAAAGAAGAACGCTGGCATAAGGAACCCACAGATTTTGATGTGTGGCTCAGCGAGGGCGGGGGAATAGAGAAATGAAACTATCAGAAGAAGATACTAAACTGTTTTATAAACTGCATCCTGCATTGCTCGTTTACACAAACCAGCAAAAAGGCATAATTAGGAGTGTAACCACCGTTGACGAGTTCATGGATTTACCATCCGAAGAGATAAACAAGGTCAGAGAGGCGTTATTTTCTCAACCAGAGTTGATCCATACCTTTGTGAAGGAGAACCCTTTCAATTTCTCACAGGAGGAGTTAGAGATAGTTCGCAGTTGGAATAACTTCCTTAAGGCTGAGTTCTATTTGTTCCGCTATCTCAAGAAGTATGCGATTTTCCTCGATAACCGTTCTCCACCGAAGGCGTATGGTGTGCTTGCACTTGTGAGTGATTTCCAGGATATAGTTAGCCAAGAACTTCCGGTTTACCTCAAAGCAGTTCTTCTACC
>JAUXGS010000031.1 GCA_030621945.1 Methanosarcinales archaeon
AGATGGAATAGCGCGAGTAGAGGGATTTGTGGTCTTTGTGCCCAACACGAAGAAAGGGGATGCTGTGAAGATACAGATAACGAAAGTATCAAGAAGAGTTGGATTTGGAGAAGTAGTTACGGAGTGAATTTTCGTTCGTTCCTCATGCTTCGAATTTTAAAACAATTCCAAATATCTTCCTTTTTTCTTTTTTTATTTTTTTTGTTGTATAGCAAGGGTAAAAAATCACGAGATTGCACAAGATTAACACGAGATTTTTTCTTTTCCTTTGTTGGGCTGGCAGGGGTATTTTTAACGGCATTGCTCTTTTCATCTTGTCTGTGTTAATCTGTTTTTAATTCTCTTGGAATAAGTTCCGGCAGTTTCCTTTCCTGGAAGTCCATGATATATCTCGCTATTGCTTCTCTTTCCATAGCTTATTTATCTTTTAAGGAGGAAATAATATGAACATATTTACCCTTTCTTAATATCTTATGGTCATGGGGCAGAGCCCCATATTTCACAAGATGGCTCTTTTTACCCCCCCTCTCACGGCTCTTCTTACCAGAAAAACCTTTTTCATTCCTATCTCCCAGTTCACCTTCTCTGTTTATTAACTCAGAACTTCCAGTACCTTCTTCGCTATAATTATAAGAAAAACGAAAAGAATAAAGGATATTGCAGGTTTTAGCCCGCTCCGTATCTCAGGATTTATAAATACCCCTCCGACTTCCATAATTACTAAAAGACATATGAGCAATAGCGTCAAATAAACTTCTACGGTCTGTATAAGCAAGAAAGAAACAACCGCCCAAACAGAAATAACGAGGATTATTGTATCTTCTACATCCATCTATCCACACTCCCTAGTTTCCTCACCATGATTTCCACAAGTTCGTGCTCAGTTTCTATCTTAAAAGATTCCACTACTATCAATTCCTGTATGCACTTAGCAATAGAAAGAAGAATAGAGCTGAAAATTGGGCACGCAACCTGCTCACATGTCTCCGAGCATAAATCCGCCTTCACCCCACTCACGAGCACCCGGATTTTATCACCTTCTTCTCGCTCTTCTACAATTACACTCGTTGCCAGCCCAAGCGATTTCAAAACCGCAGATGCATTCTCAACTGCATGTAACCCGGCATTTGTGAAGTCCAGTTCAGAATAAGATTCATACATCTTCATCAGGTCTTTACCGAGAGGCGCTAAGAACACGCCCATTTCCTTCTCCCTTCCGACATCGGTAATAAAAAATGCGGTTTCGTCAAGTTTAGCGAGGTCAAGGTCGAAATTGTCGTGCAGAGGCACAAAAATACCGCCGTCCGGCAAATTGCTGTACGGCGGGATATAAACTGCTTTGCTTTTCAGCTCTAAAGAATCAACTAAACCTTTGCAAAACCGAAAATATGGCAAAACCATCGCTTTAAAAGCATCATACTTGATGTAATCAGAGGTAGAAAAAGTGAGGACAATAATACCCAGGAATAACCCACCGATACCGACATTTATCATGCTTTGATTCTCCTCCATAACGCCTTTGAATGCAAACACCGCACCAATTGCCATCAATACGGCCCCCGCAATATACTTGCCCTTTTTCATTGTTCAATACAATACATACCATACGTAAGAATAACTTGACTTGTATTTACTCAATTGTCTTGTACTTTTATAAATGGGAAATGCCTAAATTATTCATAGTTAGGTAACAGAGCAAAAATAGGATATGAATTTTACAAACATGCAAACAAGAGCAAAAAGAAATAAAAAGGAACGAGAAGTAGCAGCAGCTGCGGCTTCTGCTTTAACTTTAACCCCGACCTTAACCTTAACCCTCCTGGTTATCCTGATGTTACTGTTTCTTTCCTCTGTTAGCGGCGCTAGCGGGGTTAGACATCAGATATACTCAGAGGCGAATGCAAGTGATGAAGGTATCCATTCCTTTTTCGTCGATGTGCTCGGAGATGCAGGAACATGCATGGCTAAGTTCATTAACGAGAGTGTGGATGCCGATGAGTTCGCGTCTTCGCTGGAATCCGAACTAAAAGTAACAGAAGAAGAAAGCAGGTTATATACCACAAAAGGGATTGAAAGCAATGTATCGAGGGTGTTAACGCCTTTTATCCCTCTATCCAGCGGCGTGAAAAAAATAACCGTCTATCAGACGGTTTTTCTCACGAACATCACGATTTTAAAAAACGAAAGCGATTATTTTGCTTACGTGAGAGCAAAAAATGCGCTTGGAAATATAAGAACAGGGGCCGATGAAATAAATAGTTCTTTAGACGGAATTGGACTCATAGAATTGAGGAATGAAACTTCAACACTCGTTTTTAACGTCTCTGAGTCGAGGGACAAGCTGAAGGATGTTTATTCCGTTATAGATAGTTACAATGAGATACTTAAAAAGTATGAATTTAAAGGACTCTTAGTGGATGTCTCAAATGACCACCCTTTTCTATACGAAGAGATAACGATATACATATACGAAGGCAATACATCCTCTCTTTCCTTGGCTATTGACAACATCACCTATGAACTAAAAAATCAAACATATCAAACGAAGAAACACACTTTTGAAAGACTTGGTGAACACTTGATTTATGCCGAAGGAATAACAGGCGAAGGGGAATACATAACGTCTAACATCGTAAAAGTTTACGTGGATAAAATACCCACTTTCATTTACCTGCCGTTAAAATATAGCGCTTTGTTGAACAAACGAGTGGAAGTAACCGGGCTGCTTATAGATTATTATACCGAGCCTTTGTGCGGAGTAAATGTGACTGTTACGGCAGGAGGGGAAAAAAGCGAGTTAAAAACAGATAAAAACGGGAGTTTTGTGTTCAATGGCACAAAAAGCTTTGAAGGATACCTAAATGTATCTGCATTCTACCCAGGAAATAAAACTCATTCTAAAAGCGGTAATACGATAATATCCATATTCTTTAGATCACCGGTATCGCTTTACATCAAATCGGATAAGCCGGATTTAAATGTTAATGAAACGGTAAACTTTACGGGTTCCATTCGTGGCATAGGCATAAATCAGAACCATACTGTTTTGCTTAACATATCTGTTAATTCCACAAATATGAAAACAATTACCGTAAAGAACGATTTCAACTTCTCTTTGTTCTTCTCGAGACCTGGGGCGTACGAAGTGCAAGCCATTTTCCCGGGGGATGTTTTGTTTACACCTGCGGAATCGAACGTGATAAGAATCAATGTTAGTGAGGAGAGGGTAATTTTTACTAAGGTGCTTTTTGGTTTGCTGATTGCCCTTATTGTAATTGGTTCAATCGGTGTTGTTATGCATGCTCGAAGTGTAAAGAAGAGAAGAGAAGGGGATGTAGCAGAATCCGTGAAAATAAATGCCGCGATGGAGCAAAAGGAAAAGGAAGCTGAAGGTGGGGAGGAAATAAGAGCGAGTACGCTAGAAAGCAAGGGAGTTGAGGATGCGTACAAATTGCTGTTCGATACGATTATCGCCAAATACAAGATTAAAAAGAGTTTTACACCACGAGAACTGACAGAAAAACTAAAAGGAGAAGCTTTTGCAGAAAAATTGGAAAAGGTAACTGAACTCTATGAAAAAAGAGTTTTCGGAAATGTAGAGCTAAGCGATGAAGAAAGGGAAACATATTTCAGATGGATAAAAGATATTTTAGGTGCATGTTAAAGTTCAGGAGGGTAAGATAAGAGATGCGGCAGATATATGCCTTTTTGGTCTTTGCCGGTATTTTCTTGCTTATCCTTCCGATTTCGGTCCCGACGATAAAGACATCTGCGGATTTTAGTATGTTCAACACGGACTGGGACGGATGTTCAGAATTTGCAAAGGTTTTATTTGATAGAGGTAGACTTGCTCCGGTCTTGTATCCTTACAATACCATTAACTTCAAGGAAGAAGGTGTTTTAATCGTTGTGGGACCTGATATGGGTTTCTCATCGCTTGAAATAGAGAAGGTGCGGGATTTTGTAGAAAAAGGCGGGACGCTTTTTATCGCCGATGATTTCGGACGTGCAAATAACCTCTTAACAGGATTAGGGGTAAAGGGTAAGTTTTCTGATAAACGTTTAGGAGACATATTTTACAGTAGAAGAGCGGATTTCCCGGTAGTTGCAAGAATAGAAGACCCGCAGCTCGCTTATGACGTTGAGGGACTCGTTTTGAATGTACCTTCGGTTATTACAGGGTTGGAAGAAGGAGAGGAAGCAGAGGAAGGGGTTTTCTCTTCAAAAGTCAGTGTAGTAGGCGAAGGAGGGAACAGGAAGAGTTATCCCATCATGGCAGAGACAAAATACGGTGCAGGAAGGGTAATCCTGCTTTCCGACCCGGACATTTTAATAAACGATATGAATGCAGAGAACGGGAAATTTATAGACAATCTTGCAGGGTATCTCAGCCCGGGTTCGGGCTCCGACGTTTTCTATTTCGATGACTGCCACCATTCTGAGTTCAATCCCTATTCAATCAGCACGATTTACATACACCGTGAACTTGACAGGGGAAAAGCATTCAAGGTTTTTGCTTTCGTTGCGGCATTAATGATTTTTATAGAAAGCGGGATTGCGCTGGCAGTTATTCACGGCATAGGGAGATTAATACCTGCACGAAAAGGGGATTTAGACATATTTGAAGGGTTACCAGAACGAATAGATAAAAGAATAGTTAAAAGAATAGTTAAAGAAATAAAAACAGGGTCAAAATTTGAATACGGTGATGAGGGGAATGGAAAAGGGAAGAGAAGGAAGAGAGTTTATAGAAAAGCTAAAACAGGAAGTTGGTAACGTGGTAGTAGGGCTGGAAGAAGTGACAGAGCTGCTGGCTGTTGCTATGCTCTCCGGCGGGCACGTGTCACTTGAGGGAATCCCAGGAGTTGCAAAGACGACCATTGCCAAGGCGTTCGCAAAAGCAATTGGGTTATCCTTTTATCGCATTCAATTAACTCCTGACTTGATGCCCGCAGATATTGTAGGGAGTATGTTTTATAACCAGAAAGAGCGGGAGTTCGCTGTGAGGAAAGGCCCGATATTCGCGAATATTGTCCTTGCGGATGAGATAAACCGGGCGACACCAAAGACGCAATCCGCACTGCTCGAAGCGATGCAGGAGCATCAGGTTACAATAGAAGGAGCTACTTTTCCGCTGCCGAAACCTTTTCTTATATTAGCAACCATGAATCCTGTTGAGACCGAAGGCGTGTACAATTTACCCGAAGCTCAGCTCGACAGATTCATGATAAAAATTCAGGTTGGATACCTCGATAGGGATAAGGAACTGCTTTTACTGCGGAGGAAGGAAAAGAAAGATTTCAATAGCGTGGAGAAAATAATGGACGGCGATGACGTCCTCTCGCTAATGAATAATGCGAAGGATGTTAAAGTGAGCGATACCATGCTCAGGTACATATACGAAATCACCTCGAGGACGCGGAATGATGACCGCGTTTTGCTGGGTGCGAGTCCACGTGCTTTGGAACATTTATTATTCGCTTCTAAATCGTTAGCTTTCCTGCGAGGCAGGGAATATGCCATACCTGACGATGTGAAGGAACTGGCATCACCGGTATTGAGCCACCGGATAATAATAAAGGCGGAACATGAGATGGACGGTTTCAAGGGTGTGGATCTGGTGACGGAGATTCTGGATGAGGTAGAAATGGTCGTATAGCTCACCTTATTAACAACTAAAATGAAGCGAGAAGAAATCCTGTTGGTTCTGGTTTTTCTGCTTTTTGTACAGGGGTATTTATTCAGGAATGTTATGCCTGCATTGCTTGGAGCGGGGATATTATTTTATTTAATATACCTTCGTGTGGCGTTTTCGCCACGGATAGACTCAGAGAGAGAGATAGCGAGGAAGTTGAAGGATGGAGAACGCGAGAAGACGAAGTTAAGAGTGAAGAACCGGAGCACAACCAAATTAAAATTAGACGTTTTTGAGCATTTACCCGCGGGATTTAAAGCTGACGAACCGTCGTTGTTTTTGAATGCGGGAGAAGAAAAGGAAGAGGAATATTTTATCACGCCTGTGCGTGGTATTTTCAGCATAAAAAGCCCGATGATAAGAGCAATGGATTTACGTGAACTTTATTACGAGGATTTTATGCCGAGTTCAGAATCCGCGAAAGAAATAGAGGTGTATCCAAACTTAGACAAGATAAGAGAAGAGACAAAGGCAGATGAGACATTCAAGTTCACTGAAGCATACCAAACTCTATTCGGGTTACAGACACTGGAATTAGATTCGTTGAGGGAGTTCCAGCCGGGGGACGAACGGCGTCATATAGACTGGAAGGCGACTACGAGACTCGGGGAACTGATAGTCAAGGAGTTCTTGAAAGAAACAGAAGGGGAGGTGTATATCGTTTTAGACGCAGGGAAGGAGATGAGGAAAGGGATAAAGAACTCGAAAATAGATTTCGCTACTACTTTAACGCTTCAACTCGCCTACGCATTGAGAACGTCCCGTGCAGGATTGATAATATATGACGATTACCGGGTCAAGCGAATAGAAGCAGCGAGAACCAAAGGTGTGGAACAGGTGGAGAAGATGGCGGCGTGGTTGAAGATAGGCACCATACCTGCAACTCTTATGGGGATAAAGTTGTCCATACCGGAGAAGAGGACAGAACTAAAAGAAAAGAGCAGGGAGTTCATCAGGAAGATAATGCCCACGGTAAAGGGCAAGAGGAGTTCTGCCACCGGATTGGTAGAAGCGATACATTATTTACCATCCACGGCTTTTTTGATTTTCATTGCTGACATCACGGCGAATACGGGCGAACTGATAAAGACGCTATTAAAGTTGAGAGAAGGGCATAAAATAGTGCTCCTGACCCCCAACCCCATTTTATTTTATGACGAGACGAGACTGGACAGGGAGAAACTTATATGGCTCTATGATAGGTATAAAGGGCGAGAAGAGATAATAAAGAAACTGAATAGAATAGTTCCTACTTTCGATCTGGGGCCTTCGGACCTTTTAGAGACAATCAGAGGAGAAATAACGTTAGAGAGGTGATGAAAGGAGATAATCTGATATGATACTATTAGCAGTAATTGCTGCGGCAATAGGAGGGTTGATAGCAGGATTGAAACTGCCTTTGCTCTTGCTGCCTGCGATTTACGTATCAAAAATCAAGGAAAAGAGGGACATATTCATTTTGCTGTTCTCTGTTTATGGTTTAGCAATTGGATACGAATTAGAGGTAGCGAACTTATATAGCGCCGACTTTGTGAAGGTGTTGAGCGTTGTGGTGCCGTCGCTATTGCTGCTTGATTCCGGCTTACGCTTAAGGTCATGGCAGGAATTAGAAGAAGGGGAGAAGAGGCGTTTTACACAACTGCCTTTTGCTACGCTCATCGGTTTCAGTGTCAGTTTTGTAATTGGGTGGTATATACGAGAGATTTTTGTGGTTGCGGTATTAGTTGCCCTCGTATATGAATTTTCAAAAGATAATGAAAGGAGATTTGGGGTTTTTGCCGCAGTTTTCTGCTTTTCTCTGTTTATCACTGCGATTGTTCTTGGACAGGAGCTATTAAATTTAGAAGGAGCAGCAGCAACACAGGCGGTTTTCATCGCCGCAGTTAGCACGCTGATTGCACTGGTATTTTTCTGGCGGAAGAAGAACAGGACGGAATTTAGGCTATTTCTTCCACCTCTTCAAAACTAAGGGAAGCGATTTAATCTGAAGGATAGAAGATAATCACCAAAGGAGCGAGAAATAGCACGCCAACCACCACTTTGCCTGCGAGAGAACCGAGGAGGATAAAAAGAACAAGAGGCTCCTTCTTTCGCAGTTCAAACATGCAGGGTAGGGCATCACCCAAGAACTCCTTTGTTACGTTGAGGACTCCATCGTAAGAGCCTTCAACAGGTGCGAGTGCTGATACACGGATCATGGTAACTTTATCAGAGGTAAAGGGGCTCTCCTTCACGTAAAAATACAGGACGACCCTTCGCTCTGTTACCCTTTTATTTTTATTTCCATTTCCATTTCCATCTCCCTTTGATTCCTTCACGACAATGAGCTTCTTGGCTGGAATGGTTACATTGGAAACTTTTTCTGCTGTGCCAAACAAAGGCTCTTCTACCCAGCTTATATCCCGCATGGGTATCTCCGCTTTGCCCTCTTCTTCTATCGTATAGCCTAAAGCAGGATAACAGACGATAGGAGGATGAAAGCTTGAGCTGTTTTTTGATTGCATGATGAGGAAGAACACAGGTTGATATGATTTCGGATGCGAATAAGCACGCAGGAGCATCATGTCCGCGCCCAGACTCTCTTCAATTCCCGTGGTGTTATAATCCGAGGCACACCAATCGCCAATCTGCTTTGGAAATGCTTGCATGTGCTCGTTGTTCCCAAAATCCATCTTTGCTCTAACAAAATTCACGTCTTCCGA
>JAUXGS010000138.1 GCA_030621945.1 Methanosarcinales archaeon
AAGAAGCGACTGAGGTTTATGTGGTGGAGATGACCGCGAGCGAGATAGACGAAGGTAGAAAAATGCGTACGATGAATGAAATCATGGTTGAACGGTTTTCAGACGTGATTAAGTATTTTGAGCCTGATAGAGCGATTGTAGATGCTGCAGATGTAAAACCAGAGCGATTCGCTGCTAATCTTAGAGCGAACTACGAGAAGAAAGTAGATGCGGAGATTGAAATCATTTCTGAAAGTAAAGCAGATGACCGTTACCCGTTGGTCAGCGCAGCATCAATCGTTGCAAAGGTGCACCGAGATAAATCCATACGGACGCTTGCGGTGAAGATAGGAGCAGAGATTGGAAGTGGCTATCCTGCGGACCCGAAAACCATTAAATTCCTGAAAGAGCTGCTCACAGAGAAGGATTTTGAGGGTATTCCGTCCTACGTGCGGAAATCTTGGAAGACAGTTGATTTATATATAACTAAGGGCTACAAATGAATGAAAAATGGTGACCCCTAAGAAGGATAAGGGAGAGGGGAAGCAGCATAAAGACGGTAAGGGAGATAAAGACGAAGCAGATTATGGTGAGACGGTAAAGGAATGCCCTGAATGTGGCGCTAAGAACCTGATAAGAGATTATGGGAGAGCAGAGCTTTTTTGCGCGGAATGCGGATTGGTAGTAGCTGAGAACATTGTGGACCTGGGACCTGAATGGCGTGCCTTTGATTTCGAACAGGTGTCGAAAAGGGCGAGAGTTGGAGCACCAATGACATACCGGATACACGATAAAGGTCTGAGCACACTGGTCACGTGGTCTCCGACAGGTCAAGGACAATATAAGCTCAAGAGATGGCAGCAGCGGACACACATTGCGAGCACAACCGAAAGGAGCTTTATTTTCGCGCTTTCTGAGATAGATCGGATGGCGTGTGCGCTTAAACTGCCGATGAATATCAGGGAGGCGTCTTCTATGTTATACCGGAAAGCAATGAAGCAACGTTTGATTCGCGGGCGGAGCATAGAAGGTATAGCCACTGCGATATTATACATTACGTGCAGACAGTACGGGGTGCCGCGAACGCTGGAAGAGGTAAGGGATATCTCAAGGGTTGGGCAGAAGGAAATAAGCCGGGCATACCGCTTTCTTTTACGGGAGCTTAACTTGAAAGTTACTCCTGCGTCTCCTGTTGATTTCGTGCCTCGTTTCTGCTCCTTACTCGATTTGAGCGGCGATATACGGTCAAAGGCAGTAGAGATAATAAAGCGCGCATCGGAGAGGGAATTAACCAACGGGCGGGGCCCAATAGGAATAGCAGCCGCTGCTATTTACATCGCAGCAATTTTAGGCGGTGAGCATCGTACACAGAAGCAAGTATCTGATGTTACAGGTGTGACTGAGGTTACGATACGGAACCGGTATAAAGAATTATCAGAGCAGTTAGATATAGACGTGCTTCTCTAAACCCCAATGACAAATACTACCAAATCCCAAGTAAACCCCAATTTCCAAATCCAAAAAGAAAAAATAAAGCAAAAATCAAGTGCAAAATTGGTATGATATTGAAATTTGAGATTTGTTTGGTAGTATTGGTATTATTTGGATTTGGAATTTTTGCTTCTTAATAGTGCCCTTGCTACTATCTTCGCAACCCTCAATGGTTCGGGCACTTTCCCCTGCGTGGTGAATTTTTTAAGTATAGCACCAGCGTCAGCTTTTTCCATACCTAAAAACCGTATTAAAACCTCAAAATGGTCTTGTAACTCCACAGGAACACGATCTCCAAGCAGCTTATACGCTTCTATCCGTGAATCCCGCTCGTCTGCTTCGAAATGCAGGGCTATGTGTTCTTCCAAACCGTCGGATTCTTCGTATGTCACACAGATGAGTGGGATCCGCAGCCGTTTGTAAACTTCCAGTATATCTATTATGTTGAACCAACTGATGACGCAGCCATTTAACATCATCAAGTTTATATCATCGCGCTGCAGTGATTCGCAAAGACGCAATATCCCCTCTGTCGCATCCATTCCTCCTACGGTTATTTGCGTGAAACTGGCGCCGTCAATAATAAAATCGGAACGCATAACGATGCCCGCAAGCACTGACTTTTCCTGATCTCTCCTGAAGCTCTCTGCAATACCCAGTACTCGTATCCCCTTTTTATTTACATGCAGCACCATTACAAATAAGGGATTCTATCCCGCTCTTTTTGCTCTTTATATCTCCTTCTGAAGACCGAATCACTGCTCATTCGCTCTATCTCTCTATCCAATTTCTCGTCCAGCTTCTCCTGCTCTCCCGAGATATATTCCTTGCACAACGTATGAGTGGAATCAGAGGAGTATTGCTGAACACCCGCCATTATAATGGCTAAATCGGCTTTTTGCGGAGAGATCAATCCAAAAGGGACTGGCGCGCCCACCCCCATAATCTTTTTTATCTCAGCGTCTATTTTCCCTACGTCCAGGCCAAATCCTATTGCTTCATTACCCCCGGTCTGCTCAAACTTGAGCTGCCACAGACTCTCCGGGCTGGAGATGAACATGTCGTACCGTCCCTTGTGATTCCGCCCACTTAGCACTCGCCAATCTGCCTTATCCTTGCTTTTATCCCATTTCTCCTTTAATGCCCGTGTTATATCCGCAGAAGACTGTATCCCCATCTTAGTTTTTATACAGTATTACAAGGCTATAAATTTTTCTGTGATTGCGGTCACGATGCAGATGCATACAATACATTTTTCTTTTCCGAAAACGCTTTTCTTTTTATTAAAAAGAAAAGGGTTTAATGATAGCAATAATCCTCGCAGGCGGAAAAAGCAGCAGGCTGAACAGAGGAACCTACACGGAGAACGAGAAGGCACTCATAACGATAGGTAAACGCGGCAACCAGAAACGACTCTTAGATATGGTTGTAGAAACCGTGCGCGAGTCAAACGTAGAAAATTTCTTCGTGGCAGTCACGAAGAACACGCCGAAAACGAGAGAATATTGCAAACTTGCCAATTATAAAATATTGGGGACACCGGGCGGAGGTTACCACGAAGATTTATGGTATCTGCTCCCTCGATACCCTGAGTTTGTATCCGTTGCCTGCGACATCCCTTTTTTAAAAAGCGAGCACATAAACGCGATAATTGACGCTCATCGCTTGCATCGTATCAGCGTCACTGGCGCTATTCCTCTGGATATGTTACCAGAAAGTATAACGCCAAGTCACTCGTTCGAATACGAAGGAAAAGAACTCGTTTCTTGCGGTATCAACGTGGTCACGAATTCAAAGGATTCGATACCGTTTATATTCGATGACCCACTACTTGCTATAAATGTTAATACCGATGCTGATTTGAGCGTGGCAAGAAGCATGTTAGAATGAAGCTCTTATCCCCCTTAAAAATCACAGTTTTTGCGGGATTACTTATTCCCTCCTCTTCACCATCACACAAACATCATGCACTACTTTTATGCCGCTTCGTTTGCATAAATCTATCGCGTGCTCGGATTCGGAGCCGGGTTGCATCCATACTTTATCTATCTCCAAGTCCTTGCATTCCGCAACTATCTTCTCGGTAACTGGTGGTGGAACTACAGTATCAACAACGTCAGGTTTTTCGGGCAACTCGCCGAGCGAGTGATAGCATCGGTCGCCTAAGACTTCGTCAATATTTGGATTTACAGGGTAAACTACATAACCCGCTTCTTTCAGGTCTTTATATACCTGATGCCCGT
>JAUXGS010000054.1 GCA_030621945.1 Methanosarcinales archaeon
AACAATCTTCTGCCCGACTACAGGAGTAATACCCGCGGCAGTCAATTCTTCAATCGGGCTGGTTATTAGCATATCCTCACGATAGGCACCGTATGCTTCTTCGGGCGGAATGGTTAATGTCTTATTTTCGCCCACAGCCATACCCACAACGCCCTTATCAAATCCCACGATCATCTTACTGGCACCAACCGTAAATCCAAGCGGCTGGTAATCCCTTTTCTGGTTGTATATTCCTGCTTCAATCGCAATGTCTTTTACAGACGTGTCAAAAACAGTACCGTCTTCCAGTTTCCCGACGTAGTCTACCTGAGCGTAGTCGCCGTCTTCAACCACTTTTACCGGATTATCAGTACTTAAACATCCGCTCACTAAAATGGCGCCCACCAGCAACAAAAGCAATGCTTCTTTTCTTCTCATTTTTTCTCTATCGCGTGCACTCGCAATCTCCAGTAAGTGACAAACAAATCAGGCTACACACATACCTTCCTACCTTCAGAAGCTTTTCAACTCCCGACCCGAAAGAGAATGTAGCCCATGTGTCTATAAGTTACTTCTTAAACTATGGCCTGTTAAACATTTCGCGTAATTCCCATCTCTTGTAAAAATCAGTGACTTCACATTTACCTGAGCGGTGCATGGAATTTAAAACAAAAGAGAACAACCTAAAAATAGGGGCACGTGAAAAAGCAAAATTTTACAGCACATGACTAAAACAAACAACTCATATTTCCCCTTCTTGTCTATAAGAGCAGGACAACGGGAGTTTATGGACGATGTAAGAGATTCGGTAGAGTCCGAAAAAATCCTTATCGCGCATGCGCCAACCGGGATAGGGAAAACCGTCGCGGCACTCGTTCCCGCCTTGCAGTACGCACTGGAAAACGAAAAAACGGTCTTTTTCCTCACTTCCAAACGCAGCCAGCACAAAATAGCTATTGACACGCTCAGATTAATAAAGCAGCATACCAAACTCAATTTCGTGGCGGTTGACGTTACGTCGAAGCAATCCATGTGCCCACGTGCGACCTCTGTCTATCGGGAGTTTTATTCGTTATTCAACGAGTTTTGCAAGTCCGAGCAGAAGAATAAACGATGTCGGTATTTCCTTAAGAGCGATGAAGAAGCACTGCGGCGGATACGAGATGACATACTGCACGTAGAGGAGTTATGTGGCTGGTGCGCAGGTAGAGGAGTATGCCCGTATAAGGCAGCTTTGGAGGTGGCTGAACGTGCTGATGTGGTCGTGTGCGACTATAACTATCTCTTTTCCCCGGACATTGCAGAAATGGTGTTAGAGAAGATAGAAGTGGGTTTGGACGACCTCATTGTAATCGTTGACGAAGCCCATAACCTGCCAGACCGTATACGAAACAATCTAAGCAATACCTTGCGAATGAGTACGGTAACCAGTGCAGCGCGGGAGATCAGGTATATAGACCGCGAAATGTACGGCAATCTCATGGAATTGGAAAAGATCTTCACGAAATTGGCTCTGGAAGCGAGTAAAAACAAAGCGGTAGAGATAGGGGTGGAGCGGGATTTTCTGCTGGAAGAGATGGAGAAGGTGTTGCGGCGGAGAATAGAAGCAATAAGTTATGATGATTTCGTCAACACGCTTCAAAGCATTGCCGAAGACCTTGAGACCACCGGCGAGGCTAAAACCGCTGGGAGCACAAAAGATGTGTTCTCCGCAGAAGAGAAACGCATACTCAAAACCTTGAAAAAGAGCCGCGATAGCTCGATAAGAACTACGAGAAGCCCAAGATATAAAAAAGAGAAAGAGACGGCGCAGCGGAATATCATCAACGTGGCGGAGTTCTTAGACGGATGGAGAACAAGAGAGAAATGTGTAAGGATATTTTCGCTTGTGCCGCGAGAGAATCCAATGCTTTACTTCAAACTGCTTGACCCCTCGGTGATAAGTGCGCCAATATTCGCACGGGTGCATGCAACCATAATGATGAGCGGCACGCTATGCCCTACAGAGATGTATGCCGATGTGCTCGGCGCTACGCCTGATCGAATCAAAGGCAAAGAGATACTTATGCGGGAGTACAGGTCGCCGTTTCCAGAGGAGAACCGGCAGATTGTGGTTACAGCTGAGCTCACAACGAAATATACGGAACGAGGCGAAGAGATGTATATGAAGGTAGCCGGGAAGATTAGTGAAGTGGCTAAATACGTAAAAGGCGGCATGGCGGTATTCTTCCCGTCTTACGCGCTTCTCAAAGACATTGCTACATATTTGCCGGAGGACGTAAGAAGTCGGGCGCTGGTGGAGCGGAGGAAGATGAATAAGGAGGAGAAAAATAGGCTTTATGAGTCGTTACGGGATACTACTGGGGGAATATTACTCGCCGTGCAGGGCGGGTCGTTCTCCGAAGGCTTGGATTATGAATCCAACACGCTAAAGGCGATTATCGTCGTTGGAGTGCCGTTGAGCCCGCCAACGCTGGAGGTAAAAACGATAGAAGGCTATTACACGGGTAAATACGGCGCGGAAAAGGGACGGCTGTACGGTTATCTCCACCCCGCGGTTACGAAGGTGCTGCAAGCGGCGGGCCGCGGTATAAGAAGCGAGCAAGACCGATGTATCGTTGTTCTGATGGATTACCGATTCGCCCAGTTTCCGTATAAACAGTGTCTCCCTTCGGATTACAATGTTACCTTTACCGATCGAGCAGAAGTACTGTGTAGAAAATTCTTTCTTACATGAAACGTGCAATTACACTGCCCTTATAGTATCGAACTACAAATCCTCCTCAATTCCCTCGAGTTCCTCTCCGAATTCCTCTTCTACTTCTCTCTCAAGATCAGCGCTCGCACTGGCACCTAAAGCAGCTTCTAATAACCCAACTACAGAATCTCGCATAGCAAACGCCTTCTCCCTGTCATAAGGGAAATTAAAACGCTTTCGCCCGAAATCGCTTTCTACTATCTTCCCGCCTTCTATCTTTCGAACCCAGTGCTGCTCGATAGAGATAAACTTGCCATATTGCCCTTCTTTGACAAAACCCCTCCATACTAACCTCGGGTTACCATCATCATTTTTCAAAATCACTCTGTACCCGACATCTTTTAACGTCTTTATACTCGGTTTTATTCCAGCCATGGCTTTTCTTTCACCTACTCCTTATCTTATTTAGATTTTCTATCGGTATATAAATTAGACGGTGCTGCTTTTACTTTTATTCTTCGCGTTCTTTTTATTCACCCCGCTCTTCACACTGCGCTTCCCATATTTCTTCCTCTCCTTCTTCCCCATATACCACCGTAATACCCCTGCATTAAAGAGCCAGGTGTTCAGCAAATCCATCGTGAGACCGAAAAAGAGCACGAGCGAGATGTCCCTTAACATGGGAATAGGAGCGAAATGCGATGAGAATAAATGAATAGAAGAGGAAACGAGGAACATTGCGAATACCGCGGACAGGGTAGAGAAGGTCATCGTTATGCCGGTTTTCATTGCATTTCTTACCTTCTCATTTAAGTCACCCTTTTTACGAAGCAGATTCGTCGTCAGTAAAATATTAGAGTCCACAGAATAGCCGATGAGCATAAGCAACGCTGCGACCGTGCTAAGCGATAATTTCATTCCTATTATGTCCATACAGGCAACCGCAATTACGATGTCAGAAAAAGCGGCAAAAATTACTGCTAACGGTGGAATAACTGTTCTAAATACCACGAAGACAACAATTGCCATCAGCGTAAAAGCGAGGATCACGGCACGCACTGCCTGACTTTGCGATTCCTGACCAAACAACGGACTTATGTCCCGCAGTTCATACGACCCGTATTCTTCTTTAAACACTGCTATCAACTCATCTTTTTGTAATTCGCTCATTTGTCCGAATTCTATACTTTTCTCGTTCACGCCACCAGTGTCCCTTATATGGGCAATCGGATAAGCAGCGAATTTCGCGGTAAGCGCTTCTTTTGTATCGTCAGTTGTTATCTTTATCACTGTTCCGCCTTTGAAATCCGTTCCTAAACTAACCGGTGAGTCTACGGTTACTTGCGTGTACGTGATTATAGCGAAAGAGATGAGTAAGATGATTAACGGTATCGCAACCATTTTTTTCACCGGATATTTTGTAATATCTACTTTTTCAAACAGGCTGTCTATATCAGGTATACGCATGCAACATCCTTTCTATTTATTTAAATAAAAACCTTCATCTTTTGCAAATAGGGATGTAAAATCCGTGATAAGGCTTTTAAAGTCATGCTTTTCTTACCATGAAACGATTTGAAGTAGGGATACGGGATGCGAACGATGAAGAATTGAGCAGTATAAGTGAAGGTATGGGTCTTTCGCTCAATTTGGAAGAGATGCGCAGAGTACAGCGTTATTTCGCAGCGAAAAAGCGAGAGCCAACAGATGTAGAACTCCAGAGTATTGCACAGGCGTGGTCGGAGCATTGCTGTTACAAGAGTTCGAAAAATGTATTACAGAAGTTCATTTTTGGGATAGAAGCGCCGCAGAATATGTTAGTGATAAAAGAAGATGCGGGCGTCCTGGAATTTGACAAGGATCACGCGTATGTTTTTGCCTTCGAGAGCCATAACCATCCCTCGGCAATAGAGCCTTACGGTGGTGCTGCAACAGGAATAGGGGGCATAGTCAGGGATGTAATCTGCATGGGCGCGCAGCCGATTGCGTTGATTGACCCTTTATTCTTCGGCCCGTTGGATTATGCGTATGACCAACTTCCTGCAGAGGTGAAGCATCCGCGGTTTTTGTTTAATGGTGTTGTTGCAGGGATAAGCGACTACGGGAATCGTATAGGCATTCCAACATGCGCGGGTATGGTTTATTTCGATGAAGGCTACGTGGGCAACTGCGTGGTGAACGTCGGCTGCGTAGGAATAATGAAGAAGGCTGATTTGAGCAGAAGCATGGCGAAGCACGGTGAAGTGCTTGTCTTGGTTGGCGGGAAGACAGGGCGAGACGGTATACATGGGGTTACCTTTGCTTCGGTGGAGCTGACGGGTGAGGAGGAATTCAGAAGCGCAGTTCAATTGGGTGACCCGATAACTAAGGAACCACTCATGCATGCGATACTGGAAGCGAACGGGAAGAGGTTGATAAGTGGGATGAAGGATTTTGGTGGCGGTGGCTTGTCCTGCGCAGTGAATGAGATGTGCCATGCAGGTGGATGCGGTGCTGAGATTCACTTAGAGCGAGTGAAGTTGAAGGAAGAGGGTCATAGCGCATGGGAGATCTGGGTTGCTGAATCACAGGAACGGTTTTTAATCGCGGTGGAGCCGGATAACGTGGACGAATTACTGGCAGTATTCGAGAAATGGGATGTAGACGCCGTGGCTATAGGTCAAACACAAACTTTTAAGAAAAGTTTGATCAAAAACGCTTCGCAACAAACTTTAGGAAAGTTTGATCAAAACGCTCCTCAGATAACGATCTTTTACGATAACGAGAAGATATTTGAGCTGGAGACGGATTTCCTTGTCTCCTGTCCTGTTTATACGCGTCCGATGGAGGTGAGGCGGGAAGAGAAAGAGAAGTTCATGGCAATAGAAGAGCCGGTCGACTATAACGAAACGTTAAAACGATTGCTTTCCGCTCCGAATATCGCATCCCGGGAATCTGTTATAAGACAATATGACCACGAAGTGCGAGCTTCTACGGTAATAAAACCGTTGCAAGGGCTATTAGGAAAAGAGACGCATGGCGATGCAGCAGTGATAAAGCCGTTAGAAGACTCTTATAAGGGACTTGCGATTACTTCGGATGTGAATCCGTCCTTTTGCAGACTAAACCCGTTTTGGGGCGCGGCAAGTGCGATAGACGAGGTGTGCAGGAATTTGACTGCGGTAGGCACAGTTCCTCATGCGTTTGCCGACTGCTTGAACTTCGGTAATCCCGAGAAGCCGGACAGGATGGGTGATTTCTATGAATGCTGTCGTGGTCTCGGCTACGTGGCATCCGCACTTGGAGTGCCGTTTGTTAGCGGGAACGTGAGTTTTTATAATGAATCTGCAGCGCTGAAAGAATCCATTCCTCCTACGCCTACCATTCTGGGCATCGGGCTATGCGAGGACGTGCGAGAATGCGTTACGGTGGACATGAAGGAAGCGGGCAATCAGTTGTATGTGGTAGGGGAAACGAAAGCGGAGTTAGGCGGGAGTGAGTATTGCAAGTTACGAGGTGTAGATGGCGGTATTGTGCCGAGGACCGATCCAGCGGTGCTGAGCAGGAGTATGGAATCGTTACGAGAAGCGATGAAGATGGGCGTAATAGCGAGTTGTCATGACGTTTCCGAAGGTGGTCTTGCGGTTGCGGTATGCGAGATGTTATTAGGCGGGGATATTGGCGCTTCTATTGATATTGCAGGTGTAAATCCGGAACTGAGAAGCGATTATAAGTTGTTCTCCGAGTCGAATTCGAGATGGGTGGTGGAGGTGTG
>JAUXGS010000011.1 GCA_030621945.1 Methanosarcinales archaeon
GAGTTCATTGAGTGCGTCCTTCTGAAAAGTGCTCAGCACTAAATCATCATCTTCTATTCTTTCATTCATTTTTCTTGTTTCCCCCTTTTCCTCTTTAGTTCATCTCTGCTGTTGATTCAAGTACAGATAACAGGTTTTTTAGACTATCAGGGTCTGGGAATAGCAGTATATAGCCGTAGATTTTATTCACGTTCTCCTGGAAATCGCACTTGAACAGGATGACGTGCTCAGTGCCATGCTCTTGTGCCACTGCTATTATCGCATATTCTACCATCGCACCCGCCATATCAAAAGCGAAAGCCGGTGGGGTGGGCATCAGCGTAAACTGAAGAAGGTCTGCTATGGCACTGCAAAACGAAGAAGCCAATATGTTTCCTGTTTCCATCAACGCCGATTCCTCCATCTCCGACTCTATGGTCTTTGTTTCTCCTGGTGCCCTACCGAGAAGCGCGTCAACGAGCAAAAAAGCGCTTTGTTCCGGGAACAAGACCTGTAAGTAGCCCGATAATCCCCCGTCCAGCTTAACCATGTCTCCTGCAACTATTCGCTCAGCCTCTACCAGTTTTGCCGCATCCCCTATTGTGACTACCTCCACAGTTGGCACTTCTATATTTATCGTCACACCTGTCATCTCTGCCAGAGCCGTTACCGCATGGCACGAGGCTATGTTACCAAGCTCATTCAGAGCATCCTTCATAAAAGGACTTAGCTCACCCATTGAGTCTTCACGCTCCTGCTTGTTTCCTACACCTATATCCTCACTTATTTCATTCTTATCCATTTTTTCTCCCCTCACGCCAGAGTTAACGAAGCGATGTCAAGTATTGGAACAACACAACCATCACCGAGAATGGTGAAGCCGCCAAGCCCCGTGGCTCCCTGCATGTGTTCATCCGGTGGCTTTACCACTATCTCCTGCTGTTCCAGAGCAGTGTCCACAACTAAACCTATGCGACCTTCGCTCCTCTCCACTACGACCACAACGAATTTATCCTTATGGTTATGGCCACCATTGTTATCATTACCAAAGAGCCCAAAAAGTGATTGCACCATGACAAGAGGTAGTATAGAGCCCCGGAGCGTTATCACTGTTGCACCCTGTATCGTTTTTATATCATTTTTTAACACGCTTATAATCTCCCTTACATTTGATAATGGGATGGCATAGGTCTTATTGCATACGTCAATGAGCAATGCCTGGATGATGGCAGTAGTAAGCGGTAACTTCAAGACCATCTTCGTACCGTTACCCATTTCTGACTGTATGTCCACAAATCCGCCCAGTGCTTCTACCCTAGTCTTTACCACTTCCATGCCCACGCCTCTACCCGATACCGCGGTGGTCTTTTCTGCTGTGCTGAACCCTGGCATGAAGATAAGTTTAAAAGCATCCTCGTCACTGAGCTTAGCGACTTCATCCGTCAACAAGAGCCCCTTGCTTACGGCTTTCTCTCTCAGTATATCTGGGTCCATACCCTTTCCGTCATCCTCCACGCTTATCGTTACGTGTCCGGTTTCTCGCTTTGCCGCCAGCGCAATCCTGCCTTTTCTGTTTTTCCCCGCCTTCTCGCGCCCTTCCGGCAGTTCTATACCATGATCCACGGCGTTTCTAAGCAAATGAACGATAGGATCCACTATCTCGTCCAGAACGGTTCTGTCAAGCTCTATCTCCTTGCCCTTGAGTATGAAGTCAACTTCTTTTCCCTGCGCCCGATAAAGGTCGCGAACGAGCTTCGGAAATCTGTTAAACACGTGTTCCACCGGTATCATCCGCATCTGCGTCACCTCGTATTGCAAGTCGCTTATCGTTCTTTCGACGACCGCCATCGTGCTGCCCAGCTCTTCTATTTCGTGCTCCCTGCCTATCTGAATAAGCCTGCTCTTGTTTATCACAAGTTCACCCACGAGGTTGCTCACGCTATCCAGTTTGTCAATATTTATACGAACGCTCTTCACTGCTGCTTCTTTTCCTTTATCCTTGCTCTTGGCTACTTCCGATTTTAAATCTTTCTTCTTCTGTTCCTTTTCCTGTTCCGCAACTTCAGCCTCTACTTCTACCGCCTCGCCGCTTATTTCTACTTTTTCTAAGTCCGCAACCGATGCAAGAGCATCCTTTATCTCATCATCGCTTATTTCCGTCACAAGAATAACCTTAAACTTAAAACCAAACTTCTCATTCTCTATATCTTCCTGCGAAGGAACCGTTTTGACAATTTTGCCTATTTCTGCAAGGGTTTTTAACGCTAAGAAACTTCTTACGCCTTTAAAGTCGCAACTCTTGTTCACAGAAATGTTTATCTCGTATGTTTTTCCTTTTCCTTCCTCGCTTTCTACTTTCTTCTCACTGTCTTGTTTACTTTTTCCTTCATCTTTATCTGCTTTTTCCTTCTTTTCTGGTTTATCTTCTGCGGTTTCCCCTTCACCGTTTCCCTTAACCTTATCAAGCTCAGATAGCACCTCTGAGACGTCAATGTCATCGTTTCCGTTATCTTCTATACAGATGGTCAGTTCCTCTAACTTCGTTGAGCATTCTAATAGCATATCAATCAGTTCTGGAGTTACACCGCGGCTGCCACTCCTGAGTTCGTCCATCAGGTCTTCCATCGAGTGGCATAAGTGCTCCATGTTCATGAAGTCCATCGAAGCAGACATCCCTTTTACCGTGTGTGCCGCACGAAATGCTGCGTTTAACACTTCGACAGCACGTTCCTCGTCCGCATCTTCGAGGTCTATCAGAGCCTGAGTAAACGCCTGCAAATGCTCTTTCGTCTCTTCTAAAAAAGCATTCAAATATTGTGAAAGGTCTATCTCAGTGCTCATTTTTTTATCCACTCCTCAAACTTTTTACGATTTCGCCTGCTATCGCGTGTAGTGGCAGGACTTTATCTATGCAGCCGAGTTTTATCGCCTCTTTTGGCATACCGAAGATGATAGACGTTTTCTCATCGCAGGCAATTGTTTTTCCACCTCGTTCTTTTATCGCTTTCATCCCCACTGCACCGTCCTTGCCCATACCGGTAAGTATTACGCCGACCACGTTTGACCCGTAAGTCTTGGCTATGGACTGCATGGTGACGTCAACAGAAGGTCGGACGGCATTTACTTTCGGTTTCTGATTCATGTGTACCTTCCTGCTATTTAGGGTCATGTGATAATCACCTGGAGCAACGAGTGCAAAACCGTTAGTTATCGCATCTCCGTCTTCTGCCTCTTTGACGTGGACGTGTGAGTGGCTATCCAGCCGTTCGGCGAGCGATTTCGTGAAATAAGGTGGCATGTGCTGAACCACGAGCATTCCGGCCGGGATACCATCAGGGAACGCGGAAAAGATTGCGTCAAGCGATTTCGGTCCACCTGTGGAAGACCCGATGACAATCACTTTTCGGCTTATTCTACCAGGTTCTGCCGGCGGTGCCTGTGTACGAGCATAGAAATGGATAGGTGCTTCGTGTGTTCCACGACCAACGCCAATTTTGCAGGCAGACGCATGCGCACTCTTTATCTTTGCTATAAGTTCGTCCCTCACTTTGTCTATGTCTAAAGACAGTGTGCCGGAAGGTTTTGTGACGAAGTCAAAAGCGCCATTTGCCAGTGCTTCTAACGTAACGTCCGCGTTCTTCTTCGTGATGCCGCTAACCATTATAATGGGCGTCTTCTTCTCTGCCATTATCTGTTTTACCGCCTCAATGCCGTTCATCTTGGGCATCTCGACGTCCATCGTTATCACGTCAGGCGAAAGCGTCTTTGTTTTCGCCACTGCTTCTATGCCGTTCCTTGCCACGCCTATTACCTCTATTTCCGGCTCGGCATTGAGCATGTCAGAAATAACAACGCGCATGAACGCAGAGTCATCTACCACAAGCGCCTTTATTTTACCATTTCCACTTATTCCTTTTTCTACGACCGTCATTCTACACAACCTACGAGCCCAATACTTTTTTTATTTCCTCTAACACCTTCGGAGCCTGGAAAGGTTTGATTATGTAACCTTTTGCTCCTGCTTTCATTGCTTCCAGCACTTTTGCCTGTTGTCCCACCGCGGTGCACATTACTATTCGTGCATCCGGGTGGCTCCGTATTATCTCTTTTGTCGCTTCGATACCGTCCAGTTCCGGCATGACTATGTCCATAGTCACAAGGTCTGGCTTCAACTGCGCGTATTTCTCCAGTCCTTGTACTCCGTTCTCGGCTTCTCCCACTATTTCGTGTCCGTTTGCACCCAATATGTTCTTCACCATCATCCGCATGAATGCGGCATCATCTACCACCAATACTTTCGCCATTTTTTCCCTTTCACCTCCTTTTATTAACCACAAGATTACACAGATTTCCACGAGACAACAAACCTACATCCCTCTTCTGTTTCTTGTGTCCTTCTCGTGGAATCTCGTGGTTTCTTTCTTTTTCCATAGCTACCCACCGAAAGTACCATTCTTCGAGAGGTCAACCACGTACTTTATGCCTTTCCTCGTCAGAGTTTGATTCGCAACGTCAACGATGTCCCGTTCTTTCAGGTGTTCCAGCATTGTTTTCAGATCCTCTTCGCTCATGCCAAAGGCTTCAGCAGTGGATGCGAATGCAGATTCTGCGAGGTCTAAAGCACCCGCGTACATCATTGTCACTATCTGGTTTTCCATATCCGAAAGTTTTTCATCCAGTTTATACGCACGCAGCAGTTCCATGACATGTCGTTTCAGGACCTCAACGGTATTGCCTTTAGTAATGACGATGGAAGAAGCTACATCCGTGCTGTCCTCACCGAAATAGTCAATAGCGATGGCGCTATATTCCGTGCCTTTATAGATACTCCTTTTTTTCTGCTCTACATTCACTATGTTGCTCCATGCGACTCGCTGATGCACGTCCCGCCCGATTATCCACAACGCGAGGTTAGATATCTTCAGAAGTCCTTTTTCCAGCTCCACGTTCTTTTCCATTGACAGTACACCACCTGCACCAGCGTGCGTAAAGTAAACGTTGAACTGGTAAGCGTTCATCCCCGTTATCAACTCGCGCTCTACATCGTTCAGTACCGGCTCATCTGCGGCGAGTTGCGTTGTGAGCAACTGTTCTGCTTCTGCTTCTGATTTAGATTCTTGTCCAGTCGAAGGCGAGTTGCCATTATTGCTGTGTTTTATGGCTAAGATACCTAGCTCTTCTCGTATTACGTCCCGTATGTTACGTAAAGGGATAGCGAAGCCTTTTTTTACACCTACTTTGCTACCCAATCCTATTTTCCCCAATATTGTATTTATTATACTGCTTCTGGAAGGCGTCTCCGTGTCGAAGACTAAAGTCCCGCGTGCGAGCACCAACGGTCCTTCCCTCCAGTTTCCTTCATCGCCAGGTAATAAGTACCGCATTTTTTTCCTTTTACACCTCCTGAACTATTTTTAAACCACAGGATTACACAGATTTTTACGAGAAATAAAAGGAAACAATGAGCCAGAGTTCTGGTCTTGTGTCTATCTCGTGAAATCTCGTGGTTTCTTTTTGGGATTTGTTATGCAATCACCTCTATTCCATCACTGTCCAGCACACGCTTCAGGTCTATCAAGATGAGCAGCCGGTTAGGCAGTTTTCCCACGCCTTTTAGATACTCGGTCCCTATTTTTTGTTTTATCATTGCAGGTACTTCGTCTATATCACTTTCTGAAAGATACGTCACCTCAGTCACAGCATCCACGTCCATTCCAACGGTATTTTTGCCCACCTCGACCACGATTACACGCTCCTGCTGGGCATCTCCGTCTTCCTTATCCGGCAGCCCTAACCGTCTTCTCAGGTCTATAACCGTGGTTATCTGTCCTCTGAGGTTAATCACGCCCCGAACGAACTCAGCAGCGTTTGGAACCACCGTAATATCTCCTTTTCTTATTATCTCACGCACTTGCGAGATGTTAACGCCGAACTCCTCGCCACCGAGCTTGAAGACTACCAGTTGCTGCTGGTGTATGCCTCCCTCCTCTGCGCCTATTGCTACATTTACCTCTGTTTTTCCTTTTTCTATATCCATCTTTTCTTCCATTTTGGCTCTTCACCTCCTTTTGATTTAAAAATCAGTATTAGGGTAGATAATGTGTTATCTTATTATCCACCCACCCCCCGATCCGGAATTACCTTCTGACCCATTTACCAGTTCCAGTTCCAGTAGTCGTACTTTTGCTTCTTCGTACTCGAGAAAGTTCTTCTCCACGAATCGTATAGCCTCTGCACTCAGTTGCTCCTCTTTATTCACCAGCTTCTTGTCATGGTCAAACACTTTTATCGTGCCTTCCTCTATGTTTGTCAATACATTGTACCTCTTTCCACTTGGCATTAGCCAGGTCCACATTCGTTCTTCTTTTTTTCCTTCCATCTTTCTTCTCAACTCCTATTTTTTATTACAAAACGCCACATCATGCTAATATACACTGCCTGCGTGTAAAGGCGCCTCTACATCCATAAGATCCTCTTCTAAGTACACATCTACGGGTTCTAATACGGGTGCTATTTCTTCTGCCACTATTTGCACGACAACAGCGATTTTGCCCCTTATTTTATTCTGTATTATGTTCTGTATCTTAAAACCCTCGAATTCGTGTACTAACTCATCTATTGGTTGCAGAGTGTCCAGCACTAAGCATCCCGCAGTGTGTTTTCTATCATGCGATTCCGCCGCTGCCATATCTCCTGATTCTTCTGTCGCGATTGTTAGGTCTATCATGATATTACCGTTTTCTTCTTGCTGCGTTACCTCTTCTATCGTAATTCCCGGTGATTCACGCACTAACTCGTCTATTGATAGTAGAACGTCCAGCATTAAACGTTCCAAGTCAATTGTGCTATCAAAAGACCCGTCTCTGGCAGGACCAATCATGCCTTTTACACCTTCTGCCACTACTTTCAGGTTTACCACACTTTCTGTTTCCATTTTTTCTCACTCTCTTTTTTAGTCCCGTATTGCTCCATCATCCTCCAAAAAAAAGAAAAGGAGGAAATAAAATGGTTTTTTTATTCCCTTGTCTCCTTCAATTTGAATTTGCCAATCATTTCTGCTGCCTGATCGGAGATTTCCGAAAGTTTCTCCATGCCACTGCTGAGCTGTTCGACTGCTGCCGTCTGCTCTTCTACTGCGGAAGAACTTTCTTCTGATGACGATGCGCTCTCTTCTGCCGAACTTGCTATCTCGTCCACGCCCTTTGATACTTTTTCTATGCTTTCCGCACCCTGTCTTGCACCTTCGGTAACTTCAGTCATGCTGTCCTTGATTTTATTGATCAGACCCGCAGTCTTTTCTACACTCGCAACCACTTTCTCCAGGTCTTCACGACCTACCCCCGCACGCTCTGTGACGGTATCAGTGGCTTTCGTTACTTTCTCCATCTCCTCATGCAAGCTCGTTATCATGCTGCCAATCTCTGCTGTGGACTGCTTCGAGTTCTCAGCAAGTTTTCGCACTTCCTCAGCAACAACGGCAAAGCCACGTCCATGCTCGCCTGCACGTGCTGCTTCTATCGCTGCGTTTAATGCTAACAGATTCGTCTGGTCGGCTATGCTTTCTATCATCTCAGTCGTCGTTCCTATTTGCTCTATCGAATTACCCAGGGCTTTTATTACCTCCACTGTATTACCGAGAGCTGCCTGTATCTCTATCATACCTTCTCCTGATTTCTTTGCTACCGCACTCATCTCTTTTGCGTTTTCTGCACTCTCCATAGCGAACTTGTTCGATTCCTCTGCATTGGACTGCACCTGCTGTAACATCGCGTTCGTATCCTTAATCTCCTTTGCCGATTCGTTTACGGTGCCTGAAGTTTCCTGTGCGCCCCTTGCTATCTCCTGAGAAGCCGAAGAGATCTGTTGCATACCGGAATTCATCTGCTCGACTGAGGTTGCAGATTCTTTGCCCACCTCTGCGACATTATTTATTGCACCTTTCAGTTCACCGATTAAATCAGATAAACTCACAGTTGCCTGATTCAAGTTGTCGCGTATGGCATTGAAATCACCGGGTGTTTCGGCGCTGAATTCTGTGTTCAGGTTTCCTGCTGCCATATCTCCCGTTACATTACCGACATCTTTGATAATAGTCTGCAAACCGTCGCCGAACTTGTTCAATGTGTGGATCATTTCCTGAAGTTCTCCTGACGCTTTTGTTGTCGCTTTGCTGTCGAGTTTACCAGCCGCGAAATCATTCATCACCCTTACCACTTCTGTAACCGGTCCGGTGATAGACCTGGTAATGGTAAGAGCAACTCCTACGCCGACTCCGACTGCTACGAGAATAAATACTATCACGAACATGGTGGCTGCGGACGCTGCTGCTGCTGCTGCCTCCCTTGCATTCACGAACACCGTATCTGCTGCCTCGTTTACCTTGCGTGCTGACTGCACCAGCGGACCTCCTACCGCACAGAGCTCATCGAAGTCGTGAACAGTGCTCACGTAAGCATTGAAATCTTTCTGATACGTATCTAAAGTGGTTTTGATTGCCGTGGTCGCACCAGTATCTGCCTTCAAACTGTTTATCCCTTCAGATACCTGAGTAACATATTTCTCGTCCTCTCTCGCTACAAAATTCTTTTCCGCTCTCCTGATAGCTAACAACTGCATCATTAGCGCATCTCTGGTCGCTTGGCCAGTGGAACTGCCTTTTATCGCATTCTCTATATCTTGGGCGTGCTTTTCAAGAGTCGTTAATTGCTCCTCTTTCGTTTTTGTAAGTGTCTGGAGTTCCTCAAAGGCACTCTCATACTTCGGCAGAGCAGTCAGCCCTTCCTTTAATGCCGCTTTGTTCTCTGCGAGTGTCACCGTAGATTCAAGCTCTGCTGCTAAGCTCTTTACTTCCTCAAGGTCTTTGTTTACCTTATCAACGTAGCTCTGGTCGCCTCTTATTACATAGTTCTTTTCCTGTTGTCTGATGTCTTTTATACTCGTCTCCAGCTCTGCTGCTTTTTCCATCACGTTGCTCTGGTCGTGCATGTTGCCAATTTGCAGAACTGCGACTACACCCAGCGCGGTCGTTAGTAGCAGCACGACTGCAAAGCCCGCAAACAATTTCGGTCCAATTTTCATGTCTTTTCCAAATTTCATTTTTTTCTTTACCTCCTTTTTGCTTTTTTTGCAATACTTACGTAAAGAAGTTGGAAAAAACCCCTAATAAACGTTTCGTGTTGGTACAGTTTTTTGTTGAACATTTGTAAATTTTATTCACAAATATGTAAAAAAAATTGGAAGGTGCGAAAAGTGGTACTGGGAGTAGAAGTTGGGGCAGGGGATACGGAACGTATTAAAAAATAGTGATTTCGATAATTATTATAGACACAGATTTCGCAGATTTACGCAGATGCTACCTTAAATCAGTATAATCAGTGTTAATCGGTGTCTTAATGATAAACAGGAATAAGATACAAAAACATTTTTAAGTTTGTTGAGAATACTGTATAACGTTCTCTTTCATAAAGAAAAGTTTATGACAAAAAGTGAATCTCCTGTTCCAGGAAAAGAGCAGAATGATAAAGCAGAAGAAGAGCCCGATGAAAAGGAGCAACCGCTTTTCCAGAAACGGGATACGTTGTATGATGACTGTGAGAATTTTATAGAATCGCTCTTAGAGGATTGGGAAAAGCCCTGGTATTCTGTACTAAACGACGCCGAGAGGATAAGCGAGAAGATTGCTCATACCCTGGATAGCGAGAAGCTGGAGATATATGAGGCGGACTTGAAGCGTCTGAAAGCAGAGGTACAAAAAACAAAAGGAGAGGTAAGAGGTGACTATAATTATGAAGAAAAGATTTTCTCGGGTTTGCTATGGGATAGTAAGACGCGAAGAGCGGAGATACAGGAAAGAAAAAGGGATATGGCGGATCTACGATTGGACCAGCGAATAGATATGCTGTACGATGAATGTGAAGCGTTTATAGAGGAGCTCATTGCGGATGTAGGAAAACCCTGGTATTATTCAGCGAAAAATCATGCAGAGATATTATCAGAGAAGATAGTTCATGCCCTGGACCTAAAGACGTTGGATGCACATGCAAAGGAGTTGAGGAAGGCGAAGGAAAAGGTAAAAAGAATAAAAGAAAGAGAAGAGCGTTAAGGTTATTAGCTAACAATTTTCAGTTTTTTACGCTATACAACAGTCTTATTCGCTGTTCTCTCTTTATCGTCTCCTCACGACTCAATCCATGACGTGTTGCATCTTTGTATAAAGCTATTAATTTCTTCGCTTCCGCTTTCTTTAACTCAGCCTGGAACTTTTCCTTTTCCTTCTTTTTCATATCCTTTAGCGCACTAAACTCCATATCATCTATTTCCTTTTTTAGCTCATTTAGTATTTCCATATACCCTTCTAACACTTCTTTTTCTTTCACTGATGGCAACTCTTCCAGGATTCTCTCTAATTCTTCAATCGTGCCTTTTTTGCTATATTGTGCCAGCGGTCCCGTGAGCCGAATCAACAGCCGTTTACAGCTTTCACTAATGCTGCCTCTAAACCTGCGAAATTCCAGTTTATCATCACGCCTTCTCCTCCTTCTTTCGTCCCAATCCTTCTTTATTTTCCAGTAATTTGCTACACTGATACCTAAGCGTGTACATATCTCGCTTCTCAAGTAGCCTTCTTCTATCATATTATAAGCTTTATCCCGCGTCTTTTCCTCTATCTCATTTCCTCTATCATTCACTTTTTCCAAAACCGCTCTCCTCTTATAATAATGACTTTCGTCTGTTTTGTCCTTGCTCATTTCAGCTAAATACCGGTACCATCGTAATACTTCTATCCTACGCCCACTCTTTACTCGTGTCCTTCGGCAAGCTCGATGTCGGGAGTATGTCCACTTTACCTCCTTCTGGTTCTTTTTGCTCCTTCTTCTTACCCTGTCTACGCCGGATATACTTAACGCATAAGAATAGAGCCACCATGCTAACAACAAATGCAATCGCCAGTTTGCCTGGTAGCCCCAAAAGTATGCTACTAACTTCGAGTTCGGGTTCATTCGTAGCAGCAGTTGCGCTCAACTCGTTCATTTCCTCAGGTTCCGGTGTTGTCACCACGGACTTACTTATAACTACCGATTCCGAGACAGATTTAAGTTGCTCTTTCAAATATCCTATTTCTTGTCTAAGTGATGCGACCTCCTCCGTTAATTCCTGTATTTCTGTATTGGATACCTCGGTAGTTGTGTTGTTAACAGCACTGGTGGATACTTTACGGGACGAAGTCAAATTCACGTAAGGCGAGGCGGGATAAATGGTGGGTACCGATACTAACTTCACATGTGACCAGAAGGGATAAGCCGTTGTTGGCGATGCGAAATCAAAGGTAGAAGCTCTTGAAGCACCTTCTGCCGGGTCTAATAATACGTATATGTTACCTTCGGAATCATTGCTGTTCGTTTTAACAGTGATGTCCCGGATCATACCCACAAATTTACCCGCAACGCCTGTAACCACAATAGCGTCATTTTTCTTCAATATGTAGCCGAAGACGTCATCTACAAAGTTCGCGTCATGCTCCAGGTCATAGTGCCATGAATTGCCTACATGCACAATCCCTCGCCTGGCACCCAAATCGCCGATGTACACGTACAGCGTATTGTCCAATTTAGATTCACGGATTTTATATCCCTTTCGACCGTTATTAATCTTCCATATGCCTTTAGTTAATACCGATAGTTTCGCCGTGTCGGACAACGGATGGCTATTATCAGCAAAAGCTGCTTTCAATCCTTCCGATATTTCTTTATTTTCAAGTTCGGGTTTAAAAGATATGTCAATACTAAACAAATAATTTCCAGCTACGGTATTTATAGCCTTTAACTTGATAGAATATGAACTCATGTCCTGCGGTTCATGTGTAATGTCTGCCACTCGTGCCTTTATGGTAACATATTCGCCGGCATAGGAATTATCAGCAATGAACTGCTCGTATGTAAGTGCATTCTCGCTTGGATATATCCGGACCAAAGCAAAGGGTAAAAGCTCTTCGCCATCACTTATACCATCGCCATCGGTATCCGGATTGTTAGGGTCGGTAATAATACCATATGAACCACC
>JAUXGS010000001.1 GCA_030621945.1 Methanosarcinales archaeon
AAGCCTGTATATGTTGGGTATTCCTCAGTTAATGCAATAAATACATTTCAAATTAAGTATTCTATTCATATTGGCAATCACCCGGAGGTAAAGGGGGGGGACCTGGTTGTAGTAATTGGAGATAAAGAATAAACAAAAAGTTAGCGTGCAGGTTTATTAAGAAGTAGATGTTACGAAATTGAATGGAAAAAAATGAAGAAAAACCGCCTTAATCTCGCCTTCCGGATCCTGACTTGTATTGCGATATTCATAGTAGTAACCTTCTTTGTTGCGTGGTTACTCGAGGACATAATCTTCTTTTCACTTTTTATCGGTATCCCCGTGGGTATCATCAGTGCAGTGATAGCATTTGCGATTATGACACGGTATCAAACCAAAAAATAGAAAGCTTTTATATATTGGTAAACCATCTTTAAGTTCGTAACCAAGCGATTGTAAGCCATTTAGGCTCTGCTAAAATAAAGGAGTAGAAATGATGAAGATAGGAATCGTGGTTTATTCGGATGAATCGGAAACCGTATGGAACGCATTTCGGTTTGGCAATTTCGCATTGAACGAGGGTGACACGGCAAAAGTATTCTTACTCGCTAGAGGTGTGGAGTGCGAGTCGCTGGATACGGATAAATTTAAAGTGACAGAACAGATGCAAACATTGGTTGACAATGGTGGCGAGATATTTGCCTGCGGGTCGTGCCTTAAAATTCGGCAATCCGAGGGTTCCGAGACCTGTCCTCTGTCAACGATGAAGGACTTGTACGACATAGTGGCAGATAGCGATAAGGTCGTTACATTTTAAAGTACTGTCAAGACCTGCCGTTATTTATAGTACGTGCTAATCGTCTACGGCCACAATCACCGCTTCTGCTTCTTCTTCCTAAACAACGATGGTAACGGGACGATGTAGGTGCCGTTCTCCTTTATCCTCATTACGATCTCCTTTCGCTCTAACAGTTTATCCAGATTGAGTTCGTATACGCCAGGGCTCAAAATCCTCAAGCTTTCTATCCTCTCGCCCTCTAACGGCTCTCGTTCGTCTACTTCTATTCGATCCACCAACTCCGCGGCGCTTATATCCTCTCCATCCTTTAAATAAAGAAAAAGCTTGCCACCACACGCTGGGCAGCCCTTCAACATCGCTTCTGTTATTCTTTCAAATTTCTTCCCGCATTTCAGACACTTATGCATCTTATTTTTTTTATCTTACTTACTTAGATCAGACTGCAGAAACGACTGCGCTTATCAAGTCCTTATCCTTCTTTATCGTGCGCATCACCTTTGCAGGCCCGATCACGGTGAGCCGCGGCTTTCTCCTCAGATTAAAAAAGCTCCGCTTTGCCTGATAGCCACTTATCTCTATGCCAGGGAAATCGTCGCTTACCTCCGTCATGGTGAGTTCTATGAGCTTCATCTGCTCTTCCGATGTCAGACCGCCCTCTAATATCACTATATTACCAGACTTCACGCCATCCAGTATGAATCTCAGCTTCTCCGTCGACCCCATCGAATTTATTTTATCTTCAGATATCAGATCCATCTTTATTTCCATCGTTTAACTTCCCCCATTAGCTCAAAACCGTCCATTTCACCGGAACCTCCTCGCCATTTCCCTATACAACTCACCCATATTCTCTCCTTTTAATGCCGATATGGGTATGACCGCGTGCTGAGGAAACGCATCTGCTATCCTCTGTGGTGCCGCCTCCGCGAGGTCCATTTTATTCGCAACAACGATCATCGGGATGCTCCGTGCTTCTAAATTACCGATGATCACAATGTTCGTTTGCGTATACGGATCTTCGGTCGCATCCATCAAGAGCAGAACGCCGTCAATATCGTCGAGCCATTTTATCGCCTCTATAACGCCTTCCGTCGCCTCTTTCGCACGCTTTTTCGCTTCCTTCTCTTCTAACCCGAAAGCCATAAAATCGTGAAAATCTATCTTTGTCGCTAATCCCGGCGTATCAACGATATCAAGCTTCAATTTTGATTTCCCCTCTCGCGGCTTTTGCTCGGGGGTTGATGTTACGTTTGAGTCAGGGTTTGCGTTAAGGTACGGGTTCTGCACGGACTTCGATTTTAAATCTATGAGTACCCCCTCCTTTCTGACTGCTCGTCGCGTCTCATGAGGGACCTCAGTGGACACTCCAATATCCTCGTTCTCATCCACAAACGTATGGATTATTCTGTTCGCCAACGTGGTCTTCCCTGCATTCGGCGGCCCGTAGATGCCTATCTTTGCCGGTACCTTCCTGAAAAACAAAGCTCTTAGCAGCCGTGATAAAATGCCCTTCCTCCTTTTCCTCAACTTCATCTCTTCTACCTTCCTTCTTCTCTATACCTATAATAGTACTGTTTTACTCGAAGATACGCGTAAACTTAATATTACTATATCTCTTTGCTTTTCATAATACTCACATTCAATTTAAATCTTTCGCAAAGGCGTTGGGGAAAAGCCTGAGAAAGGGTAAAATAGAGAAGGTCGCCGAGCCGAAGAGGAGAAAAAGTTGAATAAACCAGGAGAACCGGAAGAAGTAATACGCGTGCGTATTCCGCAGAAAAGGAAGAGAGAAGTGTTGGGGATAGTAGATAAGATGTTAGGAGGGCGACGAGTAATAGTCCAGTGCCTAGATGGAGTTGAACGGATGGGGCGAATCCCTGGTAGGTTGAAGCGGAGGCAATGGGTTGCCGTTGGTGATGTGGTAATAGTTGTTCCCTGGGACTTTCAGGATGCAAAGGGCGAGGTTGTCTACCGATATAAGCGACCACAAGTAGAATGGCTGAGAAAGAAGGGCTATTTGAAATAGAAAAGTGGGTGAGCGAACGGCAATTACCCAAAGGTAAGCGCAGGAAAAAGGATTATCGTGATCGAAAAACAGAGCAATACGTCTTCGACATCCCTACGTTGGAAACGCTGTATAAGTTCTCAAATAAAGGGATAATAACTGCATTGGGTGGCCCTATAAGTAGGGGCAAGGAATCTGTTATCTTTCATGCGTTAGGCGCGGAAGAAGAGGAACTGGCGATAAAGATGTATAAAATAAGCACCGCCAACTTCAATGCCATGCTTGATTATATTATTGGCGACCCACGATTTAAAAATATAAAGAAAGATCACAGGAGCATCATATTCGCATGGGCTCGTAAGGAGTTCAAGAATCTCAAACGGGCTTTTGATGCCGGTGTTCGGGTTCCCCAGCCGATTGTCTGCGATAAAAACGTGCTGATAATGGAGTTTATAGGAAAAGAAGGGATGGCTGATCCACGATTGAAGGACATTCCAGTGGACATCCTCAAAGATGATTTTGAACCCGAAGAGCTCTTTCTGCGTATCATTTCCGCTGTAAAAACCTTGTATGAGAAAGGAAAGATGGTGCATGCAGATCTCAGTGAGTACAATATCGTGATGAAAGGCTATGTGGAGCGAGAACTTGAAACAACCGCAAACAATAGTGCAGAAATCGAAATAGAGCCAGTAATAATAGATATGGGGCAATCCCTGCTTTTAAACCATCCTCATGCCGATATGTTTCTCCTGAGGGACGTGAGAAATATCGTTATATACTTCAACAAACTTGGTCTAAATTACTCAGAAGATGAAATAATGCGGATGGTGAAGGGCTAAAAGAGCTAGCTACAAAGTAACCCGCCATGACGGATTAATTAATAAATGTCACAGAGCAAAGTTTAAAATACGAAGATTGGTAAAATGATTAATACGTATGATCTGAGCAATCAGTAGTTAAGGAGCGATAAACAAATGATGACCCAGCACGTTAAGATTCCTCATGATAGAATAGGGGTACTTATCGGTCATAATGGATTCGTAAAAGACGATATAGAGAAGAAATCGGAGAGTACGATAACCGTAGATAGTACTGAAGGAGAGGTGCGTATAGAAGGCATAGAGGGCGGAGACCCAGTAAAAACGCTGCGAGTGGCTGAGGTGGTAAAGGCGATTGGTAGGGGGTTTTCTCCAGAAAGTGCTTTTAAACTACTCGATGACGATTTACTACTCTTTGAAGTCATTTCACTCTCTCATCTCTCTCAAAAGACCTTAAACCGGGTGAAAGGACGTGTAATAGGGCGAAATGGAAAAACGAGACGAACAATAGAGAACCTGGCAGATGTTAAAATCTCGGTTTACGGGAAGACTATAAGCTTGATTGGCTATGCACATCAGATACGAAGTGCGCATGAAGCAATAGCGATGCTGATACATGGTTCTCATCATAGCTCGGTATATAGTCTCTTGGAGAGGAAGCGGAGAGCTGAGGAAGAGTGGTGAGGTGATGGTGAGTGAATACCTGCGAATTACAGCGAGCGAATACCCAAGACTCATCGGTTTAGCAAAATTCATAAGTCATAATTTTTAATTAATTTAACATCTAACGGAAAGATGGAAGAGGCGCGAGGATACGAGGAAGAGCGGAAGCGACTGGTTGAACATCTCCGGAGACAAGGTGTAAGTGAAGGTGTTTTAAAAGCAATGACGCGTGTCAAAAGGCACCTTTTTGTACCTCCTCCTATCATTGACCAGGCATACAGCGATTATCCGTTGCCTATCGGAGAAGGACAAACGATAAGCGCACCACACATGGTTGCGATGATGTGTGATTACTTAGAGCTTAAAAAGGGCGATAAAGTGCTTGAAATTGGCGCAGGGTCCGGGTACCATGCCGCGGTTATTGCTGAGATGATTGGCGATGATGGGCATGTCTATTCCGTAGAAAGGATCAAGTGGCTGGTTGAGTTTTCGAAGGAGAACTTGAAGCGTGCAGGATATAAGAATGTGACAGTGATACTCAGTGACGGAACCCTTGGACTGTCTGAACATGCGCCATACGACAAAATAGGTGTGACCTGCGCAGCTCCTGATGTGCCGCCGCCGTTACTTGAGCAGTTGAAAACCGGTGGAAAAATGGTTATACCTATCGGAAAATACCAGCAAGTGTTGTATTTGGTGGAGAAGAAAAACGGAGTAGAGCGGGAACGAAAATGCGATGTTGTTTTCGTGCCTTTGTTAGGCAGATATGGATTCAAGACGGATTAACAGGAGTAATTACATGAACGAACACATGCTCTCACCGGCAAGCGGGAAAATATTAAGAATCGGAGAAGAAAGCAGAACGATCACCATATTTATGCATCTTCATAATGTACATATCACTACCGCGCCATTAGACGGCGTGGTGAAAAAAATAACGCCTGAAAAGGGGTTATTTAAGCCCGCTTTTTTCCGCAGCAGCGATTTCAACACGAAAAATACCATAGACCTGAGCACAGAATATGGCGATATAACGGTAGTGCAAATAGCGGGATTTTTTACACGAAAAATAATCTGCGAAGTTGAAGAAGGGCAGAAAATAAGGATAGGTGAACGGATAGGTAAGATTTGTTTTGGCTCTCGTGTGGATATAAGCATCCCCCGCGGGTTCGAGATACTGGTGGAAGAAGGCGCCCGCGTTAAATGCCGGAAAACAGTTATAGCATCTCTTAAGTAAGTCAAAACCATAAATTACACAATTATTTATAGCGAAAATAAAAAAAGAAACAGTGGGTTGTGGATTTTATCCCACAACCATTCTATTCTAAATTGTTTTGTTTTTTTGTTTTATACTATGGACAGAAAGTGTGGCATGACTTCACTAAGCGGTACGATCGAACCGAAGAACACTGTCCTTCCCAGCAGCTCGCCGATGAACGCGAACACAAACACTGCAATCGCAAGAATAGCCGCCGTGGATATAGATTTCTTTATTAGCGCCAGTGCAAGCCCTACTAAGCAAACTAACACTAAACCTATGCCTATTACCACTCGCAACCATAGGAATGTAGCGTGTTCGCCGTGCAACATATCTTCCAGAGTTGCCAGTTGTGCCATCTTTGCCATCTCTGTACTCGCGATTGGTAACATCGTTATGTTCGCATACACTGCCGCAGCCAAGAGGACCACCATTGCCACTCCAATTCCCGTCGTAGCCCAAAGGAAGGTCGTAAAGGACTTACCCGCTTCCTTATTCATCAGGTATTTCACTGAAAGAACTGCTGCTACCGCCGTTACACCTGCAAGCAGAGTGGTAACGATGAAGAACGGCAGAGTTGTGGGTTGGTTCCAAGCAGGCATAGTATACATCATGTACGACGTTGCGCTTGCATAGAGATATACTACAAAACCCAAAACAGCAGCTAAAACACCAATGATCTTCCTGAGCGGCATAAATATCTTTACGAGCGCAGGTATGAGCGCAGATATCACAGGTAGTTTACTGATTATTCCTCGGAGACTACCGTATTCGGACTCACACACCCATAACGCTGTATATACCACTGCTAAGATGACAAAAAGCGTAAGCGCCAGTACTTCTCTGCTTAGCCATGACGTAGCAAGATGATTATTCATCGTCAGCATTGCTAAGAACGGCCGTGCCTCGTGTGACAGCATCGCTATCAGACCGACTACTACCACCGGGACACATACCCATGCCCCGGTCTCAAAGAACTTTGCATCCTCTTTGCTTTTTGCAAGGAAGTCCGCGATAAGCATTGCTATTAGCGCACCCACTGCCATCTGACTGAGTACGGTGAAGATTATGTACGATGTATTGCCACTCATATTTTGTTTACACCCCTACTTGCCTACTCATCAACTTCCCGGCTGCTCTCTGCCTATATATTTCTGTTACCTCGTTTGTCTCTCCTCCAAGTCGTGCTTTGGTCGCGCAGAAAGAAACACATCTGGGGTCTGGTGCTGCCTGTATAATATTTCCCGCAGCATCTTTCTGCTGATCAAACGGAATCACGCAGAACGTGCCCTTGTCCATTATTACCTGGTAATTTGGCACGTCATGTGGATACTTTGGGGCTCCGAATGGGCATGCCCAACCGCAGTAACCGCATCCGATGCACTTGTCCTTGTCCATGAGCACGATACCGTCCTCTCGCTTCCAGATCGCCTTTACCGGACATGCTTGCTCACATGGCGCGTGAGTGCAGTGCATACAGGACATTGCTACGTACCGCTCGCCTGGTTTTCCCTCGTTTATTCTCTGAACGCTGATCCTTGAAGTCCCCACTGGAACCTGGTTACGCTCCTTGCATGCGACGAAACAGCCACCACAGTCTATGCACCGATCTACATCGTCCAAGAATTTATATATGACCATTTTTCATTTCCTCCTTTACGCCTTGTATATCTTACACTGGCACACTTTCGTCTCTTGCATCTGAGTGTGAATGTCGTACCCGTCTACACAGATGATGTTACATGAATCACCGAGTACGTATTCCGCCGTCCCTGGTGGATACCTGTCCTCATACGACTTACCTTCAAACCAGCCAGCCCAGTGCCATGGCATGAATGCCGTCTGCTCATTTACCGCCTCGGTAACGTAGGCTTTGACTTTACACTTCCCTCTCAGCGTCTCTACCCAGACGTACTCATCCGTTATTCCTATTTTATGCGTGCTCACTCCGATTCTGCTTGCCAGCTTTGGATTAATCTCCACGTACATATCTGGCTGGAGTTCTGCGAGCCACTTGGTGCCTCGAGTTTGTGCGCCGCCGCCCATGTGCTCCACCTGCCTTCCGGTTGTAAGAACGGTCGGATACTCGTTGACAATATCCCTCCTCGCCCGCTGATTTGATATATATGGTGCAGGCACTCTGTACTGGAACGGCACGTCGTCATAGGTCGGATATTTATCAACTAAGTCGGGTCTCGGACTCTCGATCGGCTCTCGGTGTATAGGAATTGGGTCTACAAAGGTCCAAATCCATATCCTCGCTTTTCCTCTTGCTGTTGGTGGTTCGTTATCTGCCAGTGCACGCTCGATCTCCGCAGTGTCATAACCGTATCCATACTGAGGAACCGGATAGTCCTCTCTCAGCATTGACTCGCCAACATGCTTACCCCACTTGTTCTCCGGAACGGTGTTACCCCATTTTACTCTAAAGTCGTGTCCTCCCTTATGGACTGACTTACTGGCATCGTACAATATCGGCGTTCCACAGTGCTTATCGTTCCAACATGGCCATGGCAGTCCCCAGTATTCCTGAAGCGCATCTGACCACAGTGTATCTCTATCGAATGAAGTGTCATGTTCCTGCTGTCGCTTCAACCGCTCCGGGTCTTGTCGCATTCCGATGACTAACATCCCTGCCCTTAACTCAGGCCAGACATCCTCCATACGTGAATACGTGAAGTATTTCTTGAATGCCAGTCCGGTCTTCTCCTCTAATTTCGCCGCTAATTGCTGGTATATCACGAAGTCAGATCTACTCTCCCATAGCGGATCTATGATCTTATGCCGCCACTGCACTTGTCTACCGGTAGTCGTTACGCTCCCTTCCTTCTCGAATGACGTGCATGCAGGAAGCAGAATTATCCCATCAGACCGCGTAGGTAGAGCAGCCGCAGGTGAAGAACGTGGGTTAACGATGACCAGAAGGTCAAGCTTATCCAACGCTTCATTCTGCCTCTTCATCATAGTGACTGAATTCAACGCTTCTCCCCATACAAGACAGACTTTTATGTTGTGTGGCTGGTCTATCTGGGATTCCGGCATAATAACGCCTTCGTACCACCGCGCAACCGTAAAGCCTTTCTTATGCATGAACTCGTCCGATTCAAATCTGCTTTGCATCTCTTCGTATGAAATGCCCCATACGTCACACCAGTGCTTCCGACCCTTCTCGCTAAGTCCGTAATAACTCGGTAGTAAATGCGCGAGTAAGCACATATCGGTAGAGCCCTGAACGTTGTCGTGCCCTCTCAATGCCTGACATCCGCCGCCGGACCGCGCTGCATGCCCCAGTACTAATTGTAGAATTGCATCTAAGTGGATGTTGTTTGATCCAACCGTATGTTGCGTCTGCCCCATCGCCCAGTATACTGAGGATGGCTTATTCTCGTACAGTGTTCTTGCTATGTTCCTGATCGTATCGGCAGGCACCCAGGTGATGTCTTCCGCAACTTCAGGTGTGTAGTCCTTCGCCACTTCCCACAGATCCTCGAATCCTATGGTTCTATTCTTTATGAACTCCTTGTCGTGCCAGTCGTTGTTCACAATGACATTGATGATCCCGAGTAGCAATGCTATATCTGTTCCCGGTCTGAACCGCGCGAAGATGTCCGCCTTTGACGCGGTCTTGGTGTACCTCGGATCTGCAACGATCCACTTGGCTCCTCTGTCTTGTGCTATTAAGAAATGCTGCATCGCCACCGGATGTGCTTCCGCAGCGTTCGAGCCAATGAAGAACAGGCATTTGCTGTGCCTCATGTCGTTAACGTTGTTCGTCTCAGCGCCGAAACCCCATGTGTTCGCCAGTCCTTGCACCGTAGTGGAGTGGCAGATACGCGCCTGGTGGTCTACGTTGTTCGTGCCCCAGAAAGCAGCCAACTTCCGGTATATATAGCACTCCTCGTTGTCCATCTTTGCAGAGCCCAAGAACATCACTGAATCCGGCCCAGAGGTGCTTCTTGCTTCCGCCATCTTCGTTGCTATCGTGTCTAACGCCTCGTCCCATGAGATTTTCACCCACTTGCCACCGACCTTCTTCATCGGCGATTTCAATCTTCGCTCTGAGACTGTTGTCTCTCTCGTAGCAGCACCTTTGGAACACATTCCACCTGCATTTATCGGATGGGTCATCCAGGGTTCCATGCCGGTAAACACACCGTTCTCGACCTTTCCGTAGAATCCACAGCCTACTGAACAATTAGCACAGATGGACCTCACAAAACTTACTCCTGGCGAAGGAGCCGCACTTGCTGGTTCAATCAAGTCACCAAGCTTTGATGGATACGCACTGACACCGCTGATTCCACTAAGAGCCGCTGCAGTTCCTACGGCACTCAATTTCGTGAACGTTCGCCTAGACATTCTAATATCGCTACCAATCAAATTTCCTTTTGTCGCCATTATTTCACCTCTTTCTCCTTCTATTTTACCTCCTTAATTACAACACGATAGCTCTCACTATATATATAAGCTTTTCGGTTTTGATACCGGCATTCAAAATTAAGAGCGTGCTGAGATCAAAGGCTTGCTACTACATGCCGTTTCCTGGAGTTGTTCCTTACTACCAAAACACATGGAGGAACTTTATATCGAAGGGGTAAAGGGGCGGGGGTCCCGCTTTGGGTAAGCGGTTAGCAATCCAAAACGGGTATTACGTGAGGGCCCCCAAAATACCTCGATAGTACGTCGTGTGCGCTTCCTTGCCAAATACGATTTACGCAATTTACGGTGATATGATAAATTTCTCTGTTGCTCTCTCCACCTGTATCTTTGCAATCTCTGCTGGCGTATCGAAAGCTAAAGCACCGGTCAAGCAGGTATGAACACATGCGGGATCTAAACCTTTATCAATCCTCTGGTAGCACGCTATACACTTTTGCATCAGCCCGTCGCTTCCGTATTCAGGTACCGCAAAGGGACATGCCCAGCTACAGTAACCACATCCAATACACCTGCTCTCATCATTTATAACAATGCCATCTGCTCGTTTGTATATCGCTTTCGTTGGACATGCCGTTATGCATGGAGGTCGTGAGCAATGGAAACATGCGAGAGAAACAAACGTTCTGGATGGGTTAGGATATTTTCCTCCCTCTATTTCGGTTACTCTCCTCCACCTCACTCCTATTTCAACATCGTTTTGCTGTTTACAGGCGACTTCACATGCCTTGCAATCAATGCATCGGTCTATATCAAATAGAAATTTGTATACCATTTTTATCCCTCCCTATATATCCTTACAAAGGTCTCACTCATTGGACATGACCCGCCTATTGGATCTGCACCAGCTTTGATGAAATCGTTATCGTTGAGTCCCTTTCCGTACGTTAACGTGAGATCTGGTGATAGGTGTCCGAATCCGTGCAACATGAATACGGCATCAGGTCTTATTTGCTCCGTAACCTTTGCTTTTATCTTGCCTCTACTGAGCTCATTTTCAACCCAGACGTATTCTCCATTCATGATCCCCAAATCCATAGCGGTATCTGTATTTATCCAGAGTTCGTTCTCTGAGCAAATTTCGTTCAGGTACGCATTGTCAAAGGTTGCTGGATTTGCATGGGTGTGCACTGCGATATGTCCATGCAGTAGTCTAAACATGCCACTGGGAGCTTCTTTTGGCGGCACAAACGTTGGTAATGGATCATATCCATTTGCCTCAAGCTTCTTTGAATAAAGCTCTATTTTCCCGGTGGACGTGTTTATTTTCATTCCTTCAAGCCCCTTCAGTTCTGGACTTATATCAGAAGACCAAATCGAGTTCTCTTTGAAGTAATTTTTGTCAATTCCAAGTGGCTTGAGTTGAGCATTAATGTAGTCATCCAACTCAAAGTCAAAGTAATTTCCAATCCCTATTCTCTTAGCCAGTTCTTTAAATATCCAGAACGAATGTTTTGAATCGTACATCGGCTCAACGCATTGTTGACGCAAAGCGACTTTTGGCGATTTTCCCTTGATAACCATTGGAGGGTCATCCCGTTCCAAATAGGTGCACTCCGGTAGGATAACGTCAGCGTACCAAGCGGTATCGCTGGGTAGTATATCAATGGCGACAAGCAAATCGAGCTTCTTGAATGCTTCAATAATCCTAGTTCTATCTGGCATTCCCAAGAGCGGATTCGAGCGATAGACTATCAAGCCCTTTACCGGATAGGGGTCCTCATTTATGATCGCATCGGGTAATAACTGCCAAAGTCCGTGGCTTGCGGGAACAAGTGGGTACGTGCCTGGAACACCATCCACCCGCTTAGCGGTTATCTCCGGATATGCCGGTGGTTTTATGTCACCTAATTTCACTCCTCGCGGATAAAAGATTCCGCCCGGCTTGTTTATATTCCCCACCAACGCATTCAGAATTAATATTCCTCTACTTATCTGTGTCTCGCTTTCGTACCCCTTTGGATGCCAATTTGGATGAGCTACTGCTGGTTTGGTTGTGGCGAACTCAATCGCAATCCGTTCAATCTGCTCCGCGGGAACATCGGTAATTCCTTCCGCCCATTCTGGTGTGTATTCTCCGATAAATCCTTTTAGTTCGTCAAAGCCGTAAGTGTATGTATTTATGAATTCTTCATCGTAGAGCCCTTCTCTAATAATAACATTCATCATCGCCAAGACGAACGCCAGATCAGTTCCGGGTTTTATGGGTATCCATTCATCCGCCTTTGAAGCAGTAACCGTATACCGGGGGTCTAAATATACCAGTTTCGCTCCGCTTGTAATGGCAGCCGATAAAGCCTGAACAGAACCAGTTGCTGGCGTTTCGAACGTGTTTCTGCCGAAAAGCATGATATACTTCGCATTCTTGAAATCGACGGCATTCAGAATATGCCCGCCCAACGTTGCGATGTCCGCTACAACTCGTGAGATTTTACAGGTTCCAAGACTCGAGAAATAGTTCGGTGTCCCCAACGCCTTCTGAAACCTTCTTACCAGAGGAACCATCCTGTTGGTGGGGAATTGTATGAGTGCGATGCTCTCAGGGCCATAGTTCCCTTTTATCTCATTTAGCTTTCCTGCGATATAATCCAGCGCTTCATCCCAGGTTGCACGCTTCCATCCTCCCGCACCTCTCTCTCCCGTTCGTATAAGCGGATATTTAACCCTGTTCGGATTATATAACACCTGTTCTCCAGAATTTCCGCGTGCGCAGAGTTTCCCTTTTGAGTGTGGCTCATTTGGATTGCCTTCTATCGATTTTACTATTCCTCCATCGCACGTCACTTTTATGCCGCAGTTAAAGGGACACATCTCGCATATACCATATACGACACTTTCTGCTTCTGCGGGAGCCGCAATTGCGGGTTCAATCAACTTGCCGAAGTGCTCCAGCGGATAAGCGCCGACATTGCTGATTCCACTCAGTGCCGCTGCCGTTCCTAAAGCTGTTAGTTTGCTGAATGTCCGCCTTGACATCCTGCCCTCACTATATATGGCATCTGTTCTTACATCCATTTTTTACCTCCTTTCTAATTGTCCAATCATACATGTGTATAGCTAAAATGTGAGAGGGTATATAAAACTTGCTATTTTTAATGAATAGTGTACGTTCGTTTACAAAATCCTATTTTTAAAAAAATATTATATAAAATTGAACAAAATCCGATTTTTTAAAACGAATGTAGACAGAAAAGAAAAAATCTATGGGGTATTTTCAGTTTGTGATAGATATAAACTAAAAAATCAAAAAAACCGTGCAAGAAGCACTCACAGCTTAACCTTAAACTCCTCCTTCAGTATCTTGAGCACGATTTCTGAATTCACACTTTCCACACCTTCGATTTCTTTTTTCTTCTCAATAACAGCCCCACAGTTCCCCTGTCCAGGGCACTTAGAGATAACCATGAGGTCAAAATCACCGGTTATGTGATAAACGCAACAACTTTCTTCCAGTTTCGCTATCTCTTCCCCTACCTCTTCAATACTATATCCCGATTTGATTTTTATCCTCGTAATCATAGTGACCATACCGATCTCAGAAGTATTGAGAATCGCGGTATATCCACAGATAATTCCTTTTTTAGTCAGCCTTTTTACTCTATCACTCACCGTAGCAGTGCTGATTTTTATCTTCTGCGCAATCTTCGTGAACGATTGACGTGCATCCAACTGTAGTTCTCTCAATATCTTCTTATCTAATTCGTCCATCTTCTACGCAGTTTCCAACAATTCCCCGATCACATGGGCATCCAATAGAATAAACCCTTTTGTAATCTTCGCAATGCTCTTGAAGAATTTAGAGGTCTCCCATTCGTATAATCCGTCACAGAACGCTGGCACCCATTTTAATAAATGCTCGTCAAAGAATTCTTTTTGCAAATTCAAACATTCTAACATTCGTTCATTGTTATCCATCGCTGATAACTCCTCCTCGCAAAGATACTGCATAAACTTTAGTTCAAACGCGATATGGTCGTCGAGCTCTGGATAATCACGTGATTTCGCGATACCTGCTTCCCTGTACTCGCTCTTCACTTTTAAGAGCGAGCTTCCCATGAGCTTCCCATCTATCCACCATGACTCGTAAGGCTGCACCGAATGCCCGTGGGGAAGGATGAAGAGGCGAGTGTACTCATCTCTCAGCTCTTCCTGCAACTCGTCAACGGTTTTACCCTTGCTCCTCTCCATAAATTCCCGTAACTCACGAAAACCCGCGGATAACTCTTCATTTGACTCTACTGCCTTCTGGTCAGGGAGAAAAACCCGGCCGTTCACCAAATCGTCTGCAAGCTCCCGCGCCGGCTCTTCCAGATACATTCGACATAAAAATGCGTAGAAGTCTCTTCTTGTCTTCAAAATACCTTCAATTTTTCTCATTTTAATATATCACGCTCCATTTTCTTCATCACCCACTCAATTGCTTTTGGTGGTCTGCAATTCTCGCAATACTTGAGCAGTTCGAGTTGCTGCTCGCGATCGAGGTCACCCGTGCCTTCCCCCTCTTTTGCTATCTTCACCATTCGCTCAAATGCCACTTTGGGCATAAATAATTCGCCACAGTCCGCACATGCGACAAACTCCGCTTCGGCCAGCTTCTTGCTGCTTCGTTCGGTCAGTTGCGAAAAGTCGAGCACACGCTGTAATTCGATCGCTTCTTCCGGGCACGCCTGCTTGCATACGCTGCAGGCAATACAATCGCCGTAGACGAAATTGATGTTATTATTGTCCTTGCTTAAAGCGTTTGTCGGGCAGAGGGTTACACATGCGTTGCAGAGCGTGCATTTCGGAGCGTCAATAAGAACGTCTGCGAACGGGAACGCTGTATTCTCCTCTATTAACGTTGGCTGCACGCCCGTTTTCGTACGAAGGGTTCGCATCAACTCTATCAGAATATCCCGTTTCGGTTTGGCGAAGTCAATTGTTTCTGGCTTCTTCTTCCTTATTGGCGAAGGCGTGAGCTTCTCGGTAAAATCGCCTATCTCTTTCGCGAACGCCGCTGCGTCGAACTGGTCGGCATCGTTCAGTAAGAGCACCCGGTCGCCCAACTCGAATGCCGATAAAGTCGTTCGTGCAAAGGCTACTGCAGATTCGAGCCCGTCACGGTGGCTCTCCGCACTGCCCCAGAGAATGACGCCGTCAGCGCCGCGTTCAAATGCACTGAGTATGTGAGCATCGGATACCAGATCAAGACAAGGCACGAAGAGTGGTAACACCGCGGGATAACGAATCTTCTTCCTGCCCACGGCATTTAGATTTTCAACGTTTTCCTGATCGGTGAATAAGAGAACTTTCGGACGCAAATCCATGACTAATAAGCTTTCTATTCTGGAATACAGCAACGGGCTGGGGTATTCACGCAATTGTGCGACCGATGTGGGGCATGAAGAAGCGCAGAGTCCACAGCCCTGACATCGCACATCGCTGAACACCATCTTGATTCCCTGCCTTTCGATCGCTTCGTAGGGGCAGGGTAAACAATACTCACACCCGATTAATTCACTCCGTCCGCTTGCACACCGTGTCAAATCTAACGTTAAATACTTCTCCTTCCTTATCTCGCCTAAATTCAAAACGACATCCGGTACTTTCCTCAGTGCATCTTCGTAATTATCCGCTTTATAAATCCCAAAGTAGGTTGGCCCTTGCCAGTCCTTATCAATCACGAGAATCTGACCTACGTGAAGCACCTCTCGCTGGTGGAACGCAATCGCACCCGTCGGACACACGTCAATACAATCCCCACATTCGTCACAGCCCTCGCCAATCGTGTAGATCGCATCGTAGCTTATCGCATCTTTCGGGCACGCATCAGCGCACAGACCGCAGGAGATGCACTTCTCTAAGTCTATATCGCGCTCTATCACAACGTCAAAATCCCCAATGTCGCCCTGTATGCCTATGGGCGAGCCAATATGTATTTCGGGCTCATCACGCCATTCGTGAACGTTCTTCGTCAGCAAATGGACGTTAGCCAGTTTAGATAGACTCTTTGCAATGTCTACCGCTCCGTTATCCTCATTTCCTATCACGAGCACGTCGTAGCCCACGGCCAATGCAATTTTTTCAGGCGTTGGCAGTGAAGTACTCCGCTCAGCATCGCTGATAGCCGCTTTAATCATGCTCTTCGCTTTCTCTGTTGCCTCTTTCCTTTCGTGTACCCAGCCGCAGTGCTCTCGGAGGTTCAGGAAGAACGTATCACAGCCGAATCCCGATGTCACTCGTTCAAAGATGCGGTTCTTTTCTGTACATGCCGCTATGAGTATGCCATCAAGATTCAACCGTCTTACGTCATCTATAACATAATCTAAGCCGCCCTGGCATAGCTGGTCAACCGTCTCAACGACCTCAACTTCCTTCTTTATGCTTTTCTTGACGTTCTTAAAATCTATGTCCATGGTGCTGTTGCACGTACAGAGGAAAACTCCCAGTTTCATGTTTATAATTTCACTTTTCTCCTTGTTTTGATTCCCCGATCCAATCACAAACTACTTTCAAGCTACCCATTTTTAATTGTGTAGTATGTAACCATCATTACACGACTATTTATTTCCCCCTTCATTATTGTGGTGCATAACTACTTTAATCCCGTCTATTTTTATCTTACCTCAATCTAACTAATTGAAATCCGGGTGGGGAGCTGAACGTAGTATACTCCAATCAGAAAAGGCTCTTCTATCCTATCTCACGAACTTAATCACACCGCTTCCCGGCGAAAACAGTATCCCATCGCGTTTCATCACGTCTATTATCTCCTCAACCTTGTCTCTTTCCATCCCTTCCTCCTCTGCGAGGTCAAGCACCTCATCTATTGGTATTTCCTCGCCGTAATCCTTCTCCAACTCCTTTATTATCTCCCTTATAGACCTTGCACGGTCCCTCCTGGATTTGGTTGTACCTGCGGCAACCCAATCAACGTCAAGCTTGCCCGTCTCAGGATCAACAAAAACCTGCTTCAAGCAGAAAGTGACCACTCTGATCACCTGCTCTGCATCCTCAGCGGTTACTGTATCGCTTAACCGTGTTCTTGCCCGTGCCTCGCCCAATCTAATCAGCGCTTCTAACTGCCGTGCCGTTATAGGGACAGGTGCCTCCTCATCTTCATAGCCCTGCCTGCGAAGCCCAATATAGAACCCCGAAAATTTCTTCTTCGCTTCCTCACTCATCACGGGAAATACATTCCGCTTACTCCACGCGACGTATTTCCGCAACAATTCTTTTGGTACTTCCGGCTTCATCGCCTCCACCTGCTCCCGGAAACGCTCCTTTCCCTCCTCGTCTATCTTCCCACCATGCTCAAACCGTGCAAGCAGTTCCCCCGCGTGGTGGGTCTCTATTATATGCTCCGCGGTCTTAGTGTCCCGCTCTTCACTTGGTATGTCAATCATGGTGTAAATGAGGTCGAATCGTGACAACAGCGTCGGAGGCATATTTATCTGCTTTGAAATCGGATCATATTTGTTAAACCGACCTCCTATAGGATTTGCAGCAGCTAACAAAGAACATCTCGAATTTAACCTCGCCATTATTCCTGCTTTAGCGATAGAAACCGTTTGCTGTTCCATCGCTTCATGGAGTGCATCCCGGTCCTCCTTCCTCATCTTGTCTATCTCATCCACCGCCGCTATCCCTTTGTCCGCGAGCACGAGAGCACCTGCCTCTAATGTCCATCTCCCCTCTCCAAACTCATCTCTAACTGCGGCAGCGGTGAGACCTGCAGCACTGCTGCTCTTCCCACCGGTGTATAACCCACGAGGTGCTAACTTCACTAAATAGGTGAGCATTTGGCTCTTTGCAACGCCCGGATCACCAACGAGAAGCACGTGTATATCCCCTCGTACCCTTGTCTTATCCGGCAGCTCCTTTGGGACACCGGAGAACAATTGTAGGACCATTGCCTCTTTTATCTCGTCGTAACCGTATATGGAGGGTGAAATGCTTCTAACGAGCTTCTCATACACGTCTGGCTGCTCCTTCAACTCCATTATTGCACGCTCGTCCTCTTCTGTTATCTCAATCTCTTCAAATTCCTCCTCTTTGAGTTCCAGCGAATTGCCGTCAAGATAGATATCGAAGAAGAGCTTCTTCCCAAATTGGGTTACCCGCTGATACGACCTGAGAATACCAGTGACAATTACCCGATCGCCGGGAGCTACTTCGCCGGAGATGTCGTCTTCCAGATTAACGTCTAATGCTTGCGGTAATTCACCGCCCCGTAAATCCTCCGGGGACTCCTGTAACCGTATCTTTTGCGCATTTGCGAATTTTGACTTATCCACCCTTAATAAGAATCGCTGTACCTTTCTCCCGCATCCACCATCCTCTTGTGGGCATTCGTAAGGTTCTTTGAATTGGCTCCCAGCTTGCGCCATCGAAAAGATATGATGGCAAAAAGGGCATTCAAATGCCGCCTCGACTATTTTCGGTCTCACCTCGGTCGCTTTTGTGACCAACCCTTCTACACCCACCAGCTTACCGATATCGTTGCTTCTAATATCCCGGATCTTCACCTTTCTCTGAAGCTTTATTACACGCAGATTAGCTTCGTCGAGAGTAACACCGGTAGGAATATCCATCTCTCGTAAAGTCCGTGTTGCGGATTCAAGTATTACATCTGGGTCATCCAAAAGCATATCTGCAATAGTAGAGTCATATATATCCATCTCAGAGAATTTAACGAGCAAACTACGTTTTTCAGGATAAGAATTCGAGAGTTCTATGATTTCGTCCCAATAATACCTCTTTAGAAAGTCTTCCCATTTCTCCGTCACCAAGTCTTGCGTCATTTTTATCTCTGCATCTGAATGAACCTGTTACTTCATTGTATTTATATTAGCTTAGCATTTGTACCCATCGTAGTATACTTCAACGATACTTTTAAAATCGGGGATAAATAAGAAGGATGGAAGGGAAAAAAGGAGAGGGAATGTTAAGCTTAGCAGTCGTCTTTGATGGTGCAGGCGTTATATATGCGCCCTTCAGGATTATAAAAGACATGGAGCGGGGGGTGACAAAGCGCAGCAGGGTCTCGGGAATAACGTGTACAGACAGGCTTGGAAGTGGTGCGATGGTGGTTTTGAAGACACGCTACGAAGAAACGATGGAGAAAGAAGACCCCTCTAATTTTTTATCCTATTTAATGAAGGAGAAAAAAATCGAAAGTAAGGTTATATATAAAAGAGAAGGAGTGAGCGATGAGGAAGTGCTGGGTGCAATTTTGAGGGATAAAAGCGTCAACCTGGGAGATGTTCATGAGGCGGTGTCTCTGTTGAGGTGCTGTGACATTCTTCCGGTACTGGGAATAGGATTAATCGTGGATATGGTAAAAGAGACGATCCGATATGTAATTGCAGGTGGTATAAATCTTTTTCCCGGAACGCTCAAACTGTTTAAAGAACTACGTGAGTTGGGTGTCCAGACTTTTATTGCATCTGGTGATAGAATAGAGAGTGAAGAGATGGCGATGTATTTACCCGATGTACCGCCGGAAAATATTTTTGGAACGATGAAGCCGGAGGATAAGAGGGAATTGGTGAGGATGTTGAAGGATGAATATAGGGTAATGATGGTGGGTGACGATAGGAATGATTATCTTGCAATGCAAGAGGCAGATATTGCGGTATTATCATTACAAGAAGCAGCAGATAGACCAAAAGAGGTTTTTGATGTTGCAGATCTTAGGATAAGGGATATAGTAGAAATAAGGGAAATAATAAAAGAGATGCAGGTATAAATAAAAAATGGTAAGCTCGAGAGAGGAGATAAATCTGGAATCGCTGGCAGAGGAACTAAGAAACTTCGAAGGAGTGAAGCGAAAAAGAGCTATAAAAGATCTTATAAAAAGGCTGGGGGATTCTGATAAAGTAGGAGATAGGACGATAACGGGCTTTGGAGAGGATGCTGCGGTGCTTAGCATTGACGATGATAATTGCATTTTACTTGCTGTGGACGGCATCTGGGGTAAATTGTTGAGTGCGGACCCATGGTGGGCGGGCTATTGCGCCGTGCTTGTGAATGTGAACGATATAGCGGCGATGGGCGGCACTCCTTTAGCAATGGTGAATCTGGCATCAACGCAGAATAAGGATGTATGCCTGGAACTGGGAAGAGGAATGGAAGACGGTGTGAAAAAATTCGGCGTGCCCATGGTAGGGGGGCATTTACATCCGGACACTGTTTATGATGCACTTGACGTTGGTATAGTAGGAACGGTAAAACGTGGTAGTATTATATTTTCAAGCGGTGCGAAACCCGGTGACAAGGTACTGGTTGCGATTGACCTCGAGGGCGGAATATCTCCAAACTACAATCTGGCATGGGACACCACAACGAAAAAGTCTCCAGCAGTGATAAAAAAACAATTGGAGACCATGGTGAAGATAGGGGAGAGAAAGTTAGCAACCGCAGGGAAAGACATAAGCAATCCCGGCACGTTAGGCACGCTTGGAATGTTACTCGAGTCTTCAGGTGTAGGAGCGCTTGTAGAGCCGGCTAAGGTACCAAGACCTGATGCGAAAGAAATATCTTTTGCGCAGTGGTTAAAGATGTATCCGGGAACTGGTTTTGTGCTCACGGTCGAGACTGAGGAAAAAGGGGCTGAATGTACAAAAATATTCCGAGACGCAGAAATAGCGGCGTCTATCATTGGTGAGGTGGATGCGAGCAAGAAATTGAGAATAACAAATGGTGAGGAGACAGCAACGGTATTCGATTTTAACAGAGAGATAATAACAGGAATAGTGAGTATGGAGAGTGGTTAATCATACTCCACGTCAAACACATGAAAGACGATTTTGATTTTGATTTTGATGCGTTGTACGAGAAGATAAGAGCGGGTAAGATTGAGAGAGAAGATGCGCTATTTTTAGCACATAATCCCTTTTATTTGTTCTACGTTGCAGACGAGTTGCGGAAGGAGAAGAACGGCGACGTTGTTACCTACGTGGTGAACAGGAACATAAACTTCACAAACATCTGCGTGGGTGCGTGCAAGTTTTGTGCTTTCCGGGACGAGAAGGAGAAGGGATACATGCTGAGCATGGATGCGATTTTGAGTAAGGTTGAAGAGGCGGTGAATACCGGGGCAACGGAGATCTGCATCCAGGGTGGTTTGCACCCCGATCTCGTGGTGGATGACTATTGTGAAATTATAGAGGTCATAAAATCGCATTTTGATGTGCATATACATGCATATTCACCGATGGAGATCTGCCATATAGCAAAGAATTCCGGACTGAACGAAACGGAGGTACTGAAAGAATTAAAAAAAGCGGGTTTGGGTTCTATGCCGGGAACGGCAGCGGAAATACTTGACGATGCTATAAGAGCGATAATCTGCCCTGAGAAGCTAAAAACAGAGAAATGGGTAGAGATAATAAAAACCGCGCATCGGTTGGGTATTCCATCAACGGCAACAATTCTGTACGGGCATATAGAATCATTGGAGAATCGAATAGATCATATATTCAAGATACAGGAGATCCAGAAGGATACGGGCGGGTTTACCGAGTTTGTACCGTTGAAGTTCATGCGAAAGAACAACGAATTGGGACGGATGGTGAAGCGATCCCTTTCCTTTTTAGAAGATGCAATTGTTCATGCGCTTGCCAGGGTTATTCTTCATCCCTACTGCACCAATCTCCAGGTATCATGGGTGAAGTTGGGTGTGCGGGATGCGCAGAGGATGCTTGATTTTGGTGTAAACGACATGGGTGGGACGTTAATGGAAGAGAACATCTCACGGTTATCGGGTTCACCGGCTGGCGAGTATATGAGTCCAGAGGATTTCGAGCGGCTCATAAAGGACGCGGGGAGAACACCTAAGAGAAGAAATACGTTGTACGAATTGTTATAACTAAACTTCCATATAGTGTAGTAATGACAAAATCAAAAAATAAAGAAGTACGAGAATTGTTTTAGAGGTATTAGAAAGCAGAGGCTTGGCTGAGGGAAGAGGGAGAAGAACGGGCAATATGGTTTTGTTGAAGTAAAGATTGAGGATATTTTTATCTATGAAGAAAGATGAAAATCCGTAATGCGCTCCCGGAAGATTTCGATTTTATTTGTATTGAAATCGACCCGCCGGAATATGGGAAGACTCGTTACAGAAGAATGGAATGCCGATTGGGAGAAGGATGTTGAACCTAATTTCGTAAATTTGTGGATTAGATTCATTAAGGAAACAGAAAGTGGGATCTTAATCGAAAGGGAATTAAAAGAGAATGTCCGATGATTAAACTTAGAATGAATAAACCGTTAGAAAGATGCAAATTGGAAAAGACTCCTGCTGTTACAGACCCACGATACGGCTGTGCACCAGAAGCTCGCTCGATAGAAGAGCATATCGATAAAGGCGTGGTGATTATAGATAAGCCTGCGGGTCCAACCTCCCATGAGGTTGTTGCGTGGGTGAAAGAGATATTGAAGATAAATAAGGCGGCGCATACAGGAACACTTGACCCGAAGGTCACGGGAGTGCTGCCTGTTCTGCTCGGAGCGTCAAGGAAGTTAGCCGATACTTTTGTTAGCGATAAGGAATATGTGTGCCTGATGAAGCTGCACAGAGAGGTTAGCGAGGATAAGCTGAGGAAGGTGAGTGGTGAATTCGTGGGTGAGATATACCAAAAGCCGCCGCTGAAGTCCGCGGTCAAGAGGCAGATAAGGACAAGAACCGTGCATTACATCGAGCTAAAAGAGATAGAGGGTAAGGATGTGTTGATGAAAGTGGGTTGCGAGGCAGGAACGTACATAAGAATGCTTTGCCATCACATCGGGCTCGCATTAGGGATAGGTGCGCATATGTCGCAGTTGCGAAGGACGAAATCATATCCCTTCGGTGAGGATACTCTTACGAAATTGCAAGACTTGAAAGATGCGTATGTCTTTTTTGAGGAAGGGGACGAGAGCCTTCTACGGGGACTCATCATGCCAATGGAATACGCGGTCGGGCATCTTCCGTGTATAATTGTAAAGGATAGCGCGGTTGATGCGATATGTCATGGTGCGGACCTCGCCGCCCCAGGGATTTCAAGGATAGAAGAAGGAATAAATATGGGAGATCCTGTGGTAACATATACAGTGAAAGGGGAAGCGGTAAGTCGGGGCGAAGCAACGCTGAACTCGGAAGATATGTACAAAGCTGAAAAAGGTATATGTGTAGAAACAAAGAAGGTACTTATGAAGCCCGGGATATATCCAAAGGGATGGAAGCGTAAAGCCGAGGTGGCTGAGCGGTAAGGCGCAGGCCTGGAACTCGTAAGGTCAGATAGCCTGTGTTTCGAAAGGAACTCAAGGGTTCAAATCCCTTCCTCGGCGAAACAACACTTTTTCTTTTCAGAAGAGAAGAAAGAAAACCTGTGCTAAAAGAAAAATGAG
>JAUXGS010000186.1 GCA_030621945.1 Methanosarcinales archaeon
AAACATCTTCATAGCCACATGCGGAGGTTGCGACAGGCAGGTCTTGGTTTGGCCTGCCTCGCCCGGCGCCATCTGCCATAGATGCGAACTCCACAAAGAACAAAAGCAGAACGAACGCGAACAGTACAGGCTCAGCAAGTGGACAGGGGAGTTAATATGAACGCCCAAGCAAAACTCCCGACTTGCAACCGGGTTTGTCCTAACTGCAATCTTCCATTATTCGAGAGAAAGAGAAAGCTTTATTTTCCAGGAGCTTTAATTATTGACCATCAATGGTACTGCAAAAAATGCAAATGGTGGATCGATGGTGTGTGGGAAGTAAGCGAATAATTTAGAGTGAAAAAAGAAATGTTCGCAAAGCCAAAATTAAAATTGAGGATGAGGCGGAAGGCTTTTAGACCCATTCCGTTTGCGGGATACAACTTCAATTATATAATGAAAAGAACATTACAAAGAAAAAGAACCCGTAAAGCCCGGTGATTTTATCGGTAGCACCCCGCAGCACCGCCCGCGACATATCAAATCGCGTAAAACGGTGCAGCAGGGCGGAAATGGGCAGTGTGCGGAAAAAGCAATAATCCAAAACTATTAACCTTTATATACTCCAATGTCATTATATTGATTATGCCACTGAATCCACCAAGAAGCCCGCAGTTGAATAGTTCACAATTTAAAGAGCGGATGGAAAAAGGGAAAGTATACGAGGGCAAGATCCAACAAGAAATTGTAAAATCTTCTCCAGGCGCAGTTTATTCAAATGTCAGAGCTGGTGGCGGCGAGTTTGATGTTGTTGTCGCGGATTATCCCGTGTTGAGCTTTGTTGAGATCAAATTCTTTCGAGCCAACTTAACCCCTGGTGGGGTAAGACGCACAATCCGCAAATTTCGCAACCACTGCAAGCGTGTCACCGAAGAAGAACCATCTTGGAAAAAGAAGTGGATCCCCTACGTTCCCCTAACGGATTCCGATAACGGCACTTCCCACAAAGATGCTCTCTTCAAGAAACTTTCATTGTTCATTCCCGAGAGCTGGAGATACAGAATGATCCTTATTGTTCCAAATAAATCTATTAATACCGTTCTCGATAGCTTAAATGAAACCAAAGCATTTTTTCCAAAAACCAAACAAGGACAAAATCTTGTCATTGTCGACGGCATCCCCCTACTGGCAATTCCGGAAAAGCGCATCGAGGATGTCTTTGGTTAATCCACGAAAAAAGTTCCGTAGTGTAGCTGGTCAACCACGGCGGTCCTTGGAACCGCAGACGAACGTTCGAATCGTTCCGGAACTATAGCAGTTATAATGTCATTCTCACGCTGCAAGAATGCAGCGTTCCCATTCTAACTACAACTGCTACTTATTTTATCTCCGCATCCTATTACTTTCTTTCTTTTCCTTCTTCCTACTTTTACTATTATTTTTTTAGGTGTTCCCCCTCACCCCCCGTTCGACCCTGTATTAGCCTACGGGAGCTCCCGCACACGGGAGACCATCCCTCAACTTGTGGGGCGGAATAAAAAGTAAAAATGAGTTTTATGTAGATTGTGTTAGGAAGTTTTTAAAGGGGGCAGACGTTGTTTTAGTTATAGAATGAAAAAAACAGAAGGTGAGTGCTGATGAAGATATACAGAAACAATAGTCAAATATTTTTCATAATCTTCTCGATGCTCATTCTTTGTATTTGCATTCCATTTTCACAAAGCTTAAGCCCTGAAATAACAAGCTCGGAACTAAGAAGATTACCTGATGTAAACATAACTATTGATTCACCGATACCATTAGTCTATAGCGATGATGGCGGCACGCACATCTTACCTGGTATAATAGTCCACACTTTTGATCTTGGTTTTGCCGTTTGTGATGGCAGATATGCTGATTGGAAATGCTGGGAACGATGGGAAGAGTGCGTTATTTATGAGGATTACATTATAGAGTACAAAGGTGTGGTGAATAAAACGATTAACTTCAACGGGTATCGCGGGGTCGTAAGGATTGATTTTACCACTTGTCCATATACGATGCATGTTCTTATTACTGACTACCCTTCCGGTCCTCTATTTGATCCATGGGGATATGATGTCGATGAAAACGGAACAATCGAAAAAAGCGAAGTTATTGCCGCTATTCAGGACTACTTTGATAATCAGATAACAAAGGAGCAGTTGATAAAGGTCATTCAACTATATTTCCGTTAGTCGAACGATCATTATATCAAGGAGCGCCACCGGCGCTGACATCATTTAGTTGGGCTAAACGTTTATGAGATATTCCGGATGGCGCCATTATCTAATCATTTAAAATACTAAATTGTTGATGAGATAGTATTAACCCTGTTGTTGATGGATAGTGTTAACGTTATGAAAACCTAAAAACACAAATGGTTTTTTCGGGGGTAAATTTTTGAATTGTAAGAACATGATTTTGTAGACAAAATTTTACTCCCCGAATGGTTTTGTCGCTCACCTGTTTCTGGTAGATAAATCACTCACATCACTCTCTTTCTTTAAGCAGGAGAGTGATGTGTTTATGGATGAAGAAGAAAAAGAAAGAATATGGAATGAGATAATAGATAATAATAAAAGAAGAATAGGAGTGGTGAGTGAAGAGTTAGAAGTAGTGAGAAAAGAGAAAGGAGGATGGAGAAAGGAGTTAGTTAGTGATTTATGGTTGTTAGTGATTTTGTTAGT
>JAUXGS010000203.1 GCA_030621945.1 Methanosarcinales archaeon
TACCAGTGCCAATTTGGAATTACTGGCAACTTACCCAAAGGGGGATTCCCAAATCCTTTGCTCTTTCAATGTAGAGCACTCTTTTAATGTTCGCCAACACTTTTATTGCGAGTTCTCTCCGCTTTAGCCAACCTTTTATGCTTTTAATGTCGGGACCAAAACACCTTTTGATGCTTGAGAACACAGCCTCTACAATGCTTCTTACGTGATACTCGTCCATCCATTCGTCTGGATTGTCCGAATATGCCTCGAATGATATTTGCCATGCTGGATATCCCTTCGCCTTAGCCGTAGCGTTTGTCTTGAAACGGAGGAATGGCATTCCCCCTTTGTCTGCCACCGCCTGGCAGTTAACGCGAGAGGAATACGCCTTATCTCCCACAGCCCTGTGAATGCGGGGTAAATCCTTGATCAGCCGTTTAAATTGCTTTGCATCTGCGCCTTTCCAATCCGTTGTTATGAAATGCCAGATTATCTCTGTATCAACGTCAATGACGATATGTAGCTTGAGATAATCTTTTTTCTCGGATTTGCGCTTTATTCGGATGTCAAACCACTTACTGCTCGTTTTTAGGCGGAATCCAGAGCTGTCCACTGCGATGTCCATGCCTCTTCGCTTCATTTGAAAGGTAACAAGCCTTGAAATCAGTCGAATGTACGACACAGGTATTTTCTCCATTCCTCTCGCTATAACACTATGCCCTGGCAGTTGTTCGACGCCCAGGCGTTGCGCTACGGAGGTGTTTGACTTGAGGTATGCTTCTATGCTGTCGTATGTCTTACAAAGTGACACCTTCAAGAAAACACAGACGCCTACGATTCGTGGATCCCAGCATGGACGACCGAACGATTTGCGTTCCCATGGGGCATTTGCTGCTCTCACTGCACCGATTATGGACAGGAGGATAAGCCTCTCGAAGTCCCGATTTACCGGGTTGGCGACCCGCGGAGAAGTTCTCTTCTTTGGCTTTCCCATACTGAAATGTTAAGCCATAACTTTAAATGAGCATCATTTTTTCTGCACTTGGTAAAAGAATGTTTGGGTAAAAATCTGAAGGTTACGCCATTGAAGAGTATTCCTTAGTTTTGGGATGAAGCCATGTTTTGCTGACATTTACTTCTGGTGGATTAGCTGAAAAGAAGGAGAAACTTCCAAGCGTTACGGTTATTTTCTTGGGCCTATATCACCCAGACTTACTTATCCCAGAGCGATCGAGATACAGAAATGGAGTGAAAACACGGGGGTACATCCTTGATAAGGAAGAAGAGGCTGAAGAGTTACTACAATGGCGTGAGGGTTGGTTGAATAAGATCAAATCTCGAACAGAGGGGCTTTCAGAGGACAAGAAGCCGCTCGTACTCAATATACGCTACAGACCAGGGTGGAACTGCGAGATCTTTTGCAAGGGCTAAAAAACTTATCAGATGACTGTCATAGCCGGAGGAAAAGACATAGTTGAGAATCTGGATAAAGAATGCGGCCATAGGATTACTGTAGATGCGGAATGGATACTTGAGCAGAATCCGGACATCTACTTCATACAAGACTATTCTCGCGACACCGGTTATGGTACGGATGACCCATCAGAAATGGCAGCAGCAAGAGAGGAGGTATTCATGAACATTCCGGTGTTGGCTGAGGTTAACGCAGTGAAGAGCAGAGACGGTTACATGCTGTGCCGTAATTTCAGAAATGGTGGAGACGGCAATATCCTAGGCACCGCATACATGGCAAAATGGCTCCACTCTGACTTATTCGAAGACTTAGACCCACGAGCGATTCATCAGGAATACGTAGATAGATTCTGTGGCATAGACTACGACGTGAGAGAGCATGGCGTGTTCGTGTATCCACCATTGGAGGATTGAACCAAAATAGCATCAAGCAAAGAAATAAAAGAGCAATACGAAAAGTATGAAAAGTTTGTTGGGACACTTTCTTTCTAAAGAAAGAACCTGTGCTAAGAAAGAAAAGTTTGAAGGGGTGTTTTTTTATTTTCCTCTCTTTTATTTTTTATTTCTGGCATATCGGCATCGTTTGGATATGCTCCAAAGTATAAGAAGGGAGTGATAACATGGGTGGAATAATAAATTGGAATGAATTATGGAAGCTAATGAGGTTGAGTTCCCCATTGAGAAAGCCACTAAACATTTTTATGTTAATAATAGTTTAATATTTATAGGTGAAATTGATGATGGAAAAGATAGAGAACTTGAAGAAGAAATATAAGGGTCTATGGCTTGCGATAAAGGTTATAGATCGAGATGAACAAGGTATACCCGAGA
>JAUXGS010000182.1 GCA_030621945.1 Methanosarcinales archaeon
CGGTACCCCCAGTTGGAGGCGGACGTTCGTGGTCGCGGGCTTATATATGGGCTGGATGTTCCACACAGAGGCTTCTGCGAGAACCTTGCGAAGGCTGCTTTCGACCGGAATGTGATTATTGAACTGGCAGGTGCTGAAGATAACGTCCTGAAATTCCTCCCGTCATTGATTATAGAAGAAGAGTTGTTGAGAGAGGGACTTGACATAATCGAGGAGTGTGTGGAAGATGTCCTTGAAAAGGAAGTGTTAATACATCAAACCAGAACGTCCGGTGATGTGGTGCTATGATAGTCCGTAATATCGAGGAGATTAAGGGCAGCGAGAGGGAGGTGACTGCCGAAAACAATAACTGGATTAGCAGGCGTTTATTGTTGAAAAGAGACGGGGTTGGCTTCTCACTCAATGATACCATCATCAATGAGGGGACTGAGACATATATATGGTATAAGAACCATGTCGAAGCGGTGTACTGTATAGAAGGAGAGGGTGAAGTAGAACTCGTGGACGATAATAAGGTATACAATATAACGCCTGGAACTTTATACGTACTCAACAAGCATGAAAAGCACCTTCTTAGAGCCAAGAAACGCATGCGGCTGGTGTGTGTCTTCAACCCACCCCTTGTAGGCCGTGAAGTCCACCAGGAAGATGGCTCCTACCCTCTAATAGAATAATGCTGAAGACAGAAGCGATTTAAAAGATTTTTTGTAGAGAAAGCAGTCCTTGACGGCGTTGATATAGGCGAAGATACGATAACATTTGAATATCTTCTTGACGGTGACCTAAACACGCTGAAAGTACACTATAAATCACTTTCCCTAAAAGAACTAAAACTTACCCGCGATAAGGACGCCTTAAAAACGTTTGCTGTTTCTCTTGGTGTGTTCGTTTTTTTTTCGATTCGGTGCCGTGCTGCCTGCTCAATTAGACATTACAAAATACTGTGGATGGGTTGGTTCACCCGGACTTAGTAAAATTCCTTGAATACACTATTCCGCAGGATTGGAGTGAACACCAATATCAAATCCAGAGGTTGGACTATAATGGTCCAGAGATACTATATGAATAAAAAGAACTTGGTGCCCTGAGTGCATGGCATATCTGGAAAATCGGTTCTACTCAGTCAGAGGAGGTAATGTTGACTTCTGGCGCGGGAAAAGACAGCCTGCTTTGTGCTTTATTGCTTGATGAAGCAGAAGTACGCTATGACGTTATAATATACCTGCACACTTATTACGGTGGAATGGAAAGCCAGGAGGATTTGTTTTCCACCGCCTCTAACGTATTCAATAGTGAAAACCAGCATGTTATCCTCATCTATGACGACTACTATCCCTGGCTGAGGGAACGGTTAAAGCGGTTCAAAGTCAGTGAACGGATTCAGATTTCAGCAAGAGATACTGGACAGGCAACTAAAGGGAAAGGGGGTGGATGTTGAGAAATACTTCAACGAGATTGAAGAGAAGTATTCAAGGGTCTACGAAGAACATCACTACATGCCAGACAGGTTATGGAAGAAAGTACATAAAATAATAGAGCCAATCACCTAAAGCTTCCGAATCTTCAGAAAAATCCGTTAAAATCCTCTTTATCCTCAAATAAGCTATTTAGCGGGGTATAAGAAATGATTAGTTATGTGTTCGATATGCGGCTTTTTTTCTTATCAGAAGAAGCCGACGCGTATCGTTACCGATATGCTCCAAAAGACAGAGCATCGAGGTCCCGATGCGCATGGCTTGTATATTGACGGTAAGATTTGGAGGAGTAGGGAGCTAAGCGATTTGGAAAGCAGTGAAAAGGCAAGAATATGTCTTGGGCATTCGGAATTGAGTATTGTTAGCGGAGACGAAGGTGTGATACAGCCATTCCGGTCTTCTGATGGTACTTTATCGCTGGTGCACAATGGCGAGATATACAACAGTCAAGAATTGCAGGGACTATTGAGTAAAGACCATATAATAGAGGATGGCGACAACAATAGCAAGATTCTCTTGCATCTAATAGAGGAGATCTACGATGGCGATTTGCTGAGAACAATACAGTCGGTAGTAACGATGCTAAACGGTATGTATGTCTTTGCAGTTACCGATGGCGATGAGGTCGTAATCGCAAGAGACCCGGTCGGTATAAAGCCGATATATTATGTAGAAGACAGGGGGAGCGTCTATTTTTGTTCTGAGAAGAAGGGACTTTATGATATCGAGGGTAAAATCAAAAGGATACTTCCCGGAAAGATATTGAGGATAAATAAGGCGGGAACATCTATGCATCAGGGCGTGAGAATCGAGCGACCACAAATCGATATTACAGATCCTGTTGAAGCCGTGACCTCGTATAAAGAGGTTTTAACTGATGCGATTGTGAGGATGTTACGTGGTTTAGGCAGAGATAAAGTTGGGATGATCTTCTCTGGTGGTGTGGACTCGGTATTGATTGCGAAGCTCATATCCGACTTCGGATGGGATTTAGGATGCTATTGTGTTGGCAAAAAAGACTCTGAGGATGTAAAGAATGCGGAAAAGGTAGCTGAAGATCTAGGATTAAATTTAAGCGTGATTCATATAGATGAGCAAAAACTGGAGATGATGCTTCCGGAGATCATCGAATCGATCGAGATGGATGGTCTCCTTCAGGTAGAGGTTGCGGTTCCGATGTACCTTGCAGCAAAGGCAGCATCTGAAGACGGAATAAAGGTGATGTTCACGGGACAGGGTGCGGATGAGTTATTCGCAGGTTATTGGTGGTATAAGGATGTTGTAAGCGAGAAC
>JAUXGS010000126.1 GCA_030621945.1 Methanosarcinales archaeon
ATTGTAAGGCATGAGAGCGTTCCGCAAGAGAAGCTTAACGAAATCGTAAGCAAAGTAAAAACGAGCCTTCGAGAACTACAATAATATTTATATGGTAACCGCAAATCATGCTAAGCACGAAACATCCATAAACACAACTAATATTCTTTGCCGTGGTAAAAAGGAAGAACAGATGGAGATAGGAATCACATTGCTATGGGATAAAGATACGCCTTTTAAGCAGTATCTTGCTGATCGGGGGTTTGACTGCGAGGTGTTAACGCCAAAAATCTTAGCTGCGCCTTTCTTCTCATGGAGAGCACGTAAGTTGTTAGTAGTGCCAGCGGGTTTTGGGAATGCGTTTTATTCCGGAGTACTAAAGGACCTTAGAGCAACCAGCGCGTTCATAAATAAATTCGTAACTGTCGGTGGTACCCTTTTAGTATCAGGGGCATTCTCAGGTAGGGATGCATACAATTGGCTCCCCCTAAAAATCAATTATGTGAGAGAGGTGCAAAGGGCAAAAATAGAGCGGATGAAGGCGCATAAGACAGCGACGATAGTGGAAACAGACGAATGTTTGTGTGACGGCTATTTTGAAGAGATGGAAGATGGCTGGGACGTAATATTAGCGGTAAAAGGGGATGCGGAGAAGAAAGCGATTTTGGCGGTCTCGGAGTATGGGGCTGGTGAGATTATCGCTACGACAATTCACGAATACCCCTCAGAACAGTTTATTGCGTATTGTTCAGGGCGATGAAAGAGGAAGGTGATCAAATGGAGATGGAATTAAGCAATTTATTGGCAATTGACAATTTTATGCTGGTGGAAGAGAGCTATGCGGAGCAAAAGTGGATTGGCAGAACGCTCGAATATATGGGGAATGTCAAAGAAGAAGACGTGTTAGAACTGGTAAGAATCTATGATGAGCGAAACGAGCCACTCGGTATTGCCATGCGGGATAAAGGCCTGGATTTCTGGATTATCTTCACCGAGGTTATAGCAGATAAGGTAAGGGAAGAAGAATTTGAAGCTCTTGCACGTAAGATAAAGGGCGCTCGGGAACGGGTGGTAGAGGTTAAGAGGGAACAATTTCATGAAGGGGTGATTGAATTTTATTCCGTGGGATTGGTGAACCGATTATTTTGTGATTGTGATTTAAGGGAGGAGAGCTTTTATCCCAGGGAGAGGATAGAGGTATTGAAAAAAGTGCTAAGCGAATTTTTAAGGGAATACGGCGTAGAAACAGCAGAGACTACGAAAGCACTCGAGATCGGCTGTGGCAATGGTGGTGCTACGAAAGCACTGCACGAATTGGGCATTTCTCCGCTCGCTATTGACATAAACAAATGTGAAATCTGCAAAGGATTAGAGGAAGGCGTATTAGAGCCCAAGAAGAGCATTGTACTGGATTGTTCTCTGCTTTCATCCTTCTTTGGTAAGGAATTTGACGTGGTGTTCGGATTTATGGTGGGCAAGCTCACACCGTTTGAGCGATTTACATGGGAAAAGGTGCTCAAAGCAGTCCCAAAAGTTTTAAAAAACAAGGGTAAGGTGCTATTTACGGTATCGAATGAAGAAGAAACGGGTATTCTGAATGAGATATTACAAGATGAGTTTGAAGCGGTGATAAAGGAGAACGAAGCGAGTAAAGGCTATTTCGATGAATGGCTCTATATGGGCGAATTAAAGGATTAAAATCAGTGAAAAGTACAGAGAAAGATCTTCTGGTATAGCGTCCCTTCTAACGGAAAGGATTGTTTATTTTTTCCGTATCTTCCGTTGAATTTGCTCACGGCGCATCTTACGCCACTCCTCTACGCCCTCTAACCATTCCTCATGCTTCTTGTAGATGTATTCTTGTGCAGCAGTCAATTTTTCTGGCGAATCTCCTCGTAATACCGCATGAGGCACATAATCCTTTGTTGGCAATCCAGTAACCATATCAAAAGCATCGTCAGGCGCTTTCTCTTGATCAAATTCTAACTCGAATCTCCCTGCAGCTTCAAGTACTATGCCGGTTGCTATACCCCGGGGGATGCGTAACGTATACTTTTTCTCTTCCATTCTTTTATCCTGCGCCTCCGCCTACATCGGGCATCTCAAATGAGCCATCTTCTGCCATTTCTTCCTCTAAACAATCCATGCAGAGGATTCTCCCAGCCCTATCCGCAAATTCCTTCACTTCTTTACCACACTTAGCGCATCGCACTATCTTTGAATCCGCTTTCGCGGCCTCTCTTTCTACCCACCTTCTGCTTCGTTCTTCTGCTGTTTCCTCTTCAGGTTCTTCGTCACGCATTAATTAAAAATAGCTTTCATATCATATAAATGGTGGTGACGCTATGAAAGTTGAGTTTAATGGGCGCGTTACAAAAAGGTCTTTAAGGCAAAACTAAACTTTAGCTATACTATATGTGAGTAGAGATAAACGATGCCAATTAGTACTGATATTGGTGGCACCTTCACGGACTTTGTAATCTTTGATGGCGGCACGATAAAGACGTTCAAGGCACCGTCCACACCACAGAAGCCGGAACTCGCTATTGAGAAAGGGTTGTTGCGATGCGCTCGTACTACGTTATTCTCTCATGGCACTCCGCTCGCCACAAATGCGGTTTTAGGGCTCTCTTATCCCTTGCAGGTGGAGAAGTATGAACTCATTACAGGTTCTGGTGGGGGCGGCAAGTTCAGCGGTGGATTGGGCATAAGAAGAGCGATTAAGGTGTTGATAAACAATGCCACGCTCTCGCTCCCCTATCGGAACGGAGAAAATACCCGCCGAAGGGCTTGTGTGGTGGCGAGAATGGGAGAGCAGGGAAGAACTATTTGATTAGGAGCAAAAAGAGGTTAAACTTGCCTTCAAAGGTCACCATGCCGCTCGAAGAGGGAGATATAGTGGTAATCGAAACGCCCGGTGGGGGTGGCTATGGTGAGTCCCAGAGATGAAGTTCGTTTCTACGCGTATTCAAGCTTTGCGGTGCGTAACACCGTCAACTTTTTATATGACAATTATCTATTTATGATATCTGTAAGTCAAGTAGAATAAATAAAGGGGGTGATTGTAATGTGTAGTGTTGGGGGTGGCGATTTCAACCTTGAGGTTGAGGGGTTAGAATTCGAGCGATACAAGTGCAATGACTGTGGCAACAAGTTTGACGGGATGGGCGAGGAAGTGGTCTGCCCTTCATGCCAGTCGGAGAACGTCGTAAAAATATAACGTACAAAGCTCGGTGTTCTCATAAATAGTAACAAGATAAGATGCTGTTGGTGCATAGATAGCACTGTAGTCATCGTTATGCAATAAATAACGGAGGAGCAAAGGTGAAGAAGAAATTAGATACGTTGTTAGAGGAATTGAGGCAGATTCATTCGGATTTTAAACTCATTTCCACCGATAAGATTGAAGTAGCGGAGTGGGTTCGTTGGAAATGCAGGTATGGCTGTAAAGCTTATGGCAAGCATCTAAGCTGCCCGCCTTACGTTCCCGCGGTGGAAGAGACGAGGAGACTGATACAGTGTTATGAGAAGGCGATAGTTGCGCGATTTGACGCTCAACCTAACCTTGACGTTCCGCCTTCTCACATCCATCACTTTCTCTGGGACGCGATAAAAGAGCTGCACGACACGATGTTCGAATTCGAGCGGCATGCATTCCTTTCCGGCTATTATAAGGCTTTTGCAATGGGCGCACTCCCTTGCTCCTATTGCGATGATTGTCTCCCAGAGAGAGCGAATTTCGTTTTAGATCAAGCATCAAAGAGATTTTGTGAGCATCAGCATAAAATGAGACCCAGTATGGAGGCATGCGGGATAGACGTTTTCAAGACTGTCAGGAATGCAGGCTATGAGCTGGAAGTGCTCACATCTCCTTCTGAAAAGATAACCTTCTTCGGCTTGCTGCTGTTAGAGTGAGTTCGATCTTTACTCTTGAGATTTGGCAATTGGGATTATTTCTCCAGCTATGCAAACAACTACCATCCATCTACACAACTCTCTGCGTTGTTCTCAACCTATCCCCCTCTTATTCACCTTCAATCTCCAATACGAAAGTTCCATGGCATG
>JAUXGS010000081.1 GCA_030621945.1 Methanosarcinales archaeon
ACTATTACAGATCCTGAAGGGAATGTTAAACACATGCCTACTGCTGTTTACATGGCTGAGCAGATGATGAATAAAGGCAAGGATACCTTGAGTGATAATGTAGGTAGAGACGAACCGCCTACTTCTAAGTTGTTGTCCGCTCTCGTTGGTACTGTTGAACGATTATCTACTAACATGAATGACATGCAAAGGCGTCTCTCGGAGCAAAGCAACCCGCTTGGGATGATGCAACGCCTTAAACAAGAGTCAGATGAGTGGAACCAGTTTAGAGAAGGTTTTATGGGTTCTGCAGGTACTACCCAAAACGAGCGGGAAGCGATGGAAGAGAAGAAGCGTGAGCATGAACTTGAGTTGGAAAGAATCAATGCGCGTAAAGAAAGCAGTATGGCTCTTGCTTCTATAATGCAACTGCAACAACAACCTACTCCTGTTGATACGGCACCTGAACTAAATACCGCGGAAGATTTTCAACGCGATATGAACGAACGTCTTCTTCTTTCTCAGCAAAAAGCCAAAGCGTTTTCTAATTTTAATGTGCAACCTCAAGCAAATTCTGAAATTGTAAAAGACAAAGTAAAAGGAGGAAAGGAGAAACATGGAAAATGAAAAAATACCAAAAGATAAGTGGAGAAAAGACGAAAAGTTCGATAAGGAGATGAGAAAAACAATAAGTGAACTCAATGATCTGAGAAGACGTCTTGCAGAGTTGGTCGAGAGCTCAGATACAGCAACGATAGGAGGAGTATTAGACTTCGGCATTATGGTGGATTTCGTGATGGGTGTTCCGAAGGAGACACTGATGGCAGAGCATGGTATAGAGATATTCAATGAAGCAAAGCAATATTGGGAAATGTTAGAGTGGAAGTAAAAAATCTAAGAATAAAAGGGAGGTGAAAAAAAAGAAACATGGTAGGAAATAATAAGTATTTTACCAGCTTTTGCTCGGTTCTCGATGATGGTGAGTGCAAAGATATGATGCAAAAAGTGGAAGAGGGATCCATGAGCAATGAGGAAGTTTATCAAAAGCTTATCGAAAAACACGGGGATGCCGAAATCGCACGCGCTCATCTTCATGCTGCTAAGGCGATGGAACGTGTGGATACTGTGCAACCCGCTCCGGCAACAGCGCCACCACCACATATACCGCAACCAATAGTTAAAACAGATATGGCGGTAAAAATCAAAACGCTCCAGGAGGAAAAAGGAGAAATACCACCATCATCAATGGAAAAAACTTATAAAATGCCTAATCCCCCTAGTGCTATCCCGGATTTATGCAGAATTTGTGTGGCTCCCGTATCCATCGGAGTCTTCTCCGTGCTGGAGAGTTGGCACTCAAACGATAAAGCTAAGATAGATGCGTTGATGGAAAAAATAGAAAAAGAGCAGATAAACATTGAAGATGCGTGGACGGAAATCCTTAGTGAAATCCCTGGCTCAATAGATAGTCTCAACAGAATCCTCAACGATCTGAATCTGGTTCTCAAATTCGCCCTTAATAAGGCAGGAGAAAAAGCACCAGCATTGAAGGGGAGATTTGACCAAGAGTTGGCGGAAATGGAAGGGGAAGAAGAGGGGGAAGCTTAAATTACTTTCTCCTCCTTTAGCGCACGGAGAATGTGTTTTTCCGCATCTTCTTGTTCTAAGTCGTCTTGCCAGAATACTATCATCTTCCAACCGTATTTCTTAAGAATCTTCTTTCGCCCTTCGTATGTTTGCGAATATGGTACTTTACAGTGCCGCTTGAGTGTATCATGCCAGTAGCTAAAAATCTCAACCGCTATTTTCTTCGTTAAATGTATGAAATCCGGGTTAATTGCCGGGTTTTTACCTATCCAGAAAGAACTGTCGCCGGTATATTTAAATGGAAGATTATATCTCTTGCATATCTCTTCAAATATGCGTTCGGGTTTGGTGTGATGTTTTAAGGGTTTTCGGTGCTTACGTGCTTCTCGCATTTTTTGTTTTGACTCTTCTGATATTTTATGAGGTTTTCTCATCTTCTTTTTTGTCTCTTCTGATGGATGTGTACCAAACATAGGGTTTTTTTCGCCGCGAACGTCTGCGTGGTTCTCTCTCATTTTTCTTCTTGTCTCTTCCGTAGGACGCTTGTCTTTATTCCAAGCTTTTCGCCCTTTTAGAGATTCACTCATTTTTCTTCTTGTCTCTTCTGTTATTTCTCTACGCGCGTTCGCTTCGCTTATCTTCCGCCTTGTCTCTTCGGTACGCTTTTTCCCTTTATTCGCGTCACTTATTTTCCTTTTGTGATCTTCCGAGGGATGGTGACCCAAACGTGCTTCGGAAATTGTCCGTATTGGGATTCCAAAGTGTTTGAGTGCACGATAAACAGTAGTACGACCACAACCCAGAATTTCAGCGATTTTTAAAGCGCTCAACCTCTCACCTAAATATTTCTTCTCTAACCATTCCTTATCGTCCAACAGCGGATACTTCTTCGACATTTCTGACCACTTAATTTATATATCTTTAGTATATAAATACTTATTTAAGGCACGGGAGATTTGCTCCGGCATTTCTGACCAACCCGTGCCCCATACCTTTTTGGAGAAAAACAAAAAATGTACGAAGAAGAAATTAAGGAGAAATTCCATTTTTACAAAATTAAACGGGATTCCCTTCCCACAAAAGTCGAAGGGTATTCAAATTACACTTGTGGCGAGTACGAAGAACTTGACTTGCCCCCGGGATACGAAGTCACTTCATGCAGACGATTAGGATATTCTGCCCAACCTACCATCGTAATTTGTGAGCTAACTGGCCCACCACCTCATAGCGATGCGCCGCCACCACATAGCGATATACCGCCTCATAGTGATGCCCCGCCTCCTCATAGTGACATTCCACCTCATAGCGATATCCCTCCTCCTCATAGTGATGCACCACCTCCGCCCACAACGGCTGACATTACTTTCTCGTCCTCTCCAAAAGGCGCTAAGGTCCGAGTTGATGGGGTGCTTATTGGAAATACATGAACATTGTAAATGAGATCGCATTAACCAAGTTAATGATGGATTGATTAACGTTGAGATGCCCTGAAAGCACAAACGGCTTTCTGGCGGGTGAAGCTTTCCTTCTTCACTTTTTGAGAAATGTTTGATTCACATGAACCGCATTATATAAGGGATTTGCAGGCCGCAAAGCATCACTCCGCCAGCGGTCATATCTTTGCGTTCTGCGCTGTAGTTAAAATCCGGTGATAGAAGGTTTTACTCTGAAGAGATAAACCTCCTCTCCCCGCTCTTTTAACAAATCATACATCAGGTGTTCTCCCGTATTCAAGTGAGGAGAACACACAGTAACAGGACAGTTACTTACAGTTCGATGATTCACATGGTATACAAGGAGGTGATTGACCATGAGTAAAATAGGGGTTACTTTAGGAATGTGCCGAGCTCGTATTCTCGCCCGAAATCTAATCGCGCGGGAGAAGAAACAAGACTTGCAAGAACTTGAACAAGAGGAGCTGGACGCAACTGAGCGTCCGGCTGCTCAGGCGAGGGTGGAGAGGGAGGCGGAACAATGATAAACGAAAGAGATATAAGGCGATTTAGGCATGGCGATAAATACCTCAAAAGTCTCTTAAGACCACAACTGGAAGACGAAGCAAATGACCTCACTTTGTCGCTGCCCGAATACGAACGATACTGCGATGAGAATCCGCAAGATGCTCTTATCGGTACTCTTGTTCAAAAAGGAAGAGAAAAACTGAAGATACTAAAAGCGCTGTTGGAGGTGGATTAAAATGCAAGCCTCCATCTTCTCTTTTATTTCTTCTCAAGAACACCAATTCAAGCGACTTCCTCACTGCACCAACCCCGACTGCCGCAAGCGATTCACCGAACAGGTGTTCTCTAAACTTCAATCCACAGGGCACAACATCGTCTGGAACATTGATTATGCAAAGTGCCCAGACTGCGGTAAAGAAGTCCAGGGGTGGTTAGCATGAACATTCACAGAGATAGGAACTGTGACGTCTGCGGGTTTCCACTAACAATAGACCAAGAGTTTTACGGGCATTGTCCACGTTGCGGCGCGGGTCCATCTGAACGATTCGCAACCAGGGGAACAAAGATAAAGTTGCAAAGTGGTGTAAAGCGCAAGGATTCGGGTGCAATCCCGCATCCCATTTCTCAGGCGAGGGTCGAAAATGAGCGAACGAAAGGCTTAGGCAGGTGGTTAGCATGATAAGAACAACATGCGAAGACTGCGGCGCTGACATCATCTCCTACGCAGAGCATTGGAAACCTGCGTTGTGTTATCCATGCCAGCAACACCGGAAACTCATGGAGATGATATACCAAGAGCAAGCGAAGAAAAGGCTGAAGGCTACCGGCTGCTATTTCGGGGGGCTGGACAAATGGACAAGTTAGACGAGCTAACGTTAGAGCATATCCGGGCGCGGTTCGCGAGTCCCGCTACTCCTCAGGACGTTAGGGAGGCCGTTAAGGCTTTTAAAGAAGGGTTCGAAGAGTGGGATTCTTGACCCTCTCTTCATTTTTTTATTGCGCGATATTAAGGTGTTTAGGATGACGGGTATAACAATATTTAGGATGAGATTGTATAACTCATCGTTTTTGATGGATTGCATAAGAAGTACATGGATTGTATAAAGTTATGCGTTACTGCAAGCGCAGCTCTGACGAGCTGCTTCGCTATGCGTTATGGCTGGCACACAGTGCCAGCAAATGCGTTGTTACAAAACCAAGTTATTTTATCATTCCCGTTTCCTTCATCAACCCCTCCGCCACATACTCTACATATGCCCGTGCTACCAAACCATGTCTCCCTTTGCTCATACTCCCGAGTAGTAAACCGGCGCACCATACTTTTGCCTCGTGCTGATTTCCCTCCTTGCTCATATCTATGACCTCTTCCGAATCCTCTTTTTGTTCTTCTGCCATGTTAACCAACAATTATATAAGGGGATGGCGTGGCATAAAGCTATACAAAATGAGATAGTGTTATCATGTTGTTCCATCTGCGTCCATCACCCCCCACCCGTTCGACAGACATGGAAATGGAAGTAGGAATACGCGCCCATCAACCCGTAGGTTTAGAGAAGGAACAGGAATATGCGCCCATCAACCCATCAACCCCAAAGAACAGCGGTCATGTATATTCACTAACCCTAGTCTAACGAGTATTTTCAACATCCAACCTTGTTTGGCTTCCCATCACCTTAAACGTAAGACCATAATATTCCACACTATGACCATGATTAAAGGGGTTTAATGATCTACGATCCATCTCCTCCATCTTCGCCCACAAATGAGGATAATACTTATATAATGCATACATATTCGTCTGATTCTGCAATGGACAGCACCAACAACCCGTCCTTGTATAGCGCTCATAGAAACCTCCAAAGTCAAC
>JAUXGS010000020.1 GCA_030621945.1 Methanosarcinales archaeon
GCGAGAGATGATAATTGAGATGTTGAACCACGCAAAGGATAGATATGAGGTGGTGGGCTTCGCTACTAATGGTAAGGAAGCGATAGAGAAATATAACGAATTGAAGCCAGACCTCGTTACCATGGACCTGGTGATGACGAGTATCAAGGCATTTGGATCTTCCTGTTTTATCTTTCGGATCGCTTGAATACCATCCATTTCCTCCATCACCAGGTCCATGGTAACTAGGTCTGGCTTCAATTCGCTATATTTCTCTATCGCTTCCTTACCATTAGTAGCGAAACCCACCACCTCATATCTATCCTTTGCGTGGTTCAACATCTCAATTATCATCTCTCGCATATAAGGCGCATCTTCTACAATCAATATCCTATTCTTCCGCATTTTATTTCCCTCCCACTTATTTTTCCTTTTTTGGCAGTGTGAAGAAGAATTTCGAGCCCTTTCCATGCTCGCTCGTAGCCCATATTCGGCCACCATGCAACTTTACATATTCCCTTATGATGGATAAGCCCAGACCAAGACTCTCTGACTTCCTGGTCAAAGATGTATTGACCATAAAAAAACGCTCAAAAATCTTTGGCAAATGCTTCTCCGGAATTCCTATCCCTGTATCCGAGACACAAACACGTATATCCTCCCCTCTATCCACAGCCAGGATGTTTATTCTCCCCCCCTCATACGTATATTTAATTGCATTTGATATCAAATTAGTAAATATAGCAGTTATCTTCTGCTTATCGCCTCGAACTTCTATTCCCTCCGGGACATGCGCGGTGATTGTTTGTTCTTTATCGTTCCACAGAGGTTTAAAACTCTTAACCACTTCATTTACGATTTCTGGTATTGACACATCTTCCAAAGTCATCTCCATCTCCCCGCCGTCAATACGTGCGAGTTCGAGCATTCGATTTATCTGCGCCCTAAGTTGCTCCGCATACTTCTCTATATTAGAAACATAATCCCTCTGTTTATCGCCGAGTTCATCACACTTCAACAGACTGGCATAGCCTACGATTGGAGTAAGAGGGGACCGAAGCTCATGGTAAGCCGCATTGAGGAAGTTCTTCTTCATATCATCCAGTTCTTTGAGTTCTTCACATATTGCACTCAATTCTTCCTCTCTTTTTAGCTTCGTGAGGTCCATCAGGGAAGCAACTTTAATTTTTCCACCTAGAATAGGCTCTATGCAAACTCTTACCTCCTTAGTGTTCCCCGCCCGGTCAACGAACTTGAATCCGAAGCATGGTAGCTCTTCTTTTTTCCAGTTGTGGTGATATTCTATTACCCTTTTCAAATCTTCTTGTGCAACAAATTCAGTCCACTTCTTTCCCACCACTTCTTCCCTCGAATACCCGCTCAAGGTCTCAAATTCTTTATTAACTGATGTTATCGTTTCGTCCTCATCAATGAGATACAAAGGTGTGAGAACGTGTTCGAAGATCGTCCTGCTTTGCTCTTCCGCATCCTTTTGCTCCGTGATGTCCTGCAATGTTTCCATTGCTCCAATAACCGTTCCTTCAGAGTCTCTCAACGGCGCTGCGGTGAATAATAGCCATTTACCTTCTTCTCCCAGCGTGGGAAAGAAATCTAAAGCTTCGTAAGCGCCTTCGATTAAAGACGATTTTTTGTATTTATCATCATATTTATCTTTAAATTCACTCGCCGGCGCTTTATCCACGATCAAATCAGCCATAACAGGTCTCTCCCGCGCATAAAATGCTGTCCATTGCTTCTCAGTCCCAACTACTCCCTCTCTTTTTATTCCGGTAAGAGATTCAACAGCGGTGTTCCAGTGAGTGATTTTATGCTCACTATTGATTACGAATGTGGGAATGGACGAGCCATCAACGATTTCTGCAAGTTTCTCCTCCGCCTCCTTGCGCTCGGTAATGTCTCTAATATCGCCAATTACTCGTGTCGCTCCTCCATGTTCATCAAAAACCGGAATCCATTCGATGTCAAAATATCTATTTGTGCCATTAGAGAGAGAGAAAGACCGTTCAATGCGAGCGGCTTCACCCTTCTCAAAAACAGAAGAGACGGGACAACCTTCACAAACCTCTTCCGATCCCCACAAACTCTCATAACATCTTTTCCCGATTACCTCTTCCCTTTCCACGCCATCTCTAAATTTATTTAAACACCCCTTGCTCAAATCTAATATTCTCAAATCTCGGTCAATCACGAAAACCGTTTCTTCGATGATATCCAGTATCTTCAGGAAGTAATCCCTTTCTTTTTCTTTGCCTCTTTCGCTCATTTTCGTCTTCTTCGTTCCCGCTTTCTGAGGAAAGGCGGAAATCCTTTTTGTCCGCAGAATGAGTAGTTGCAACGTTTGATGTTATTTATGATATAGCTACTAAAACCATAAATGCAAAAAATGCTATGGATACCAGCAGAAGGACCCATGCAATTGTTTCCCGCGCTATTCCTTCCCGGGTTTTCATATCCGCCTCGGTAAAAGGCTGAACCAGCTCCTCCTCGCTATCCGACATAAAGAACCATTTTATTAACCACTTCCGCATTTTATCACCTCTTTCTTACTACAATGTTTATCTCGTTTGATACACGAGTTATTAGGTACGCATTCATTTATAATATACCTATCACAGAGTGAAGGAGCTCCAGGATGGGCTCGGGATACACGCCCAGGATGAAAGATACAACTGCAAGAATGAGAAGAGGAATGGTCATTGTTAGTGGAGGGTCTCTAATCTTATCATTATTTGCTAATGCTGGTTTCAAAGGACCAAAGAATATTTGTAACCCACGTAAGAATGTATAGACCAGCGTTAGTATAGTTGACATGACCGCCAGGATGACAATTGGCAGCACGATGGGATTTTCCATTCCGAACTGGAAAGCGCCTGTAAACAGTACCCATTTCCCTACAAAACCACTAAATGGTGGAATACCCGATAGTATCAATGAAGCGGATATCCAGAGCGTAGCGGTTATAGGCATCTTAGACCAGAGTCCACCCATCTTTCTCATGTCCCTGATCCCCGTTACATAAACTAATATACCCCCGGTTGAGAAGAAAATTGCTTTACCCAGAATGTGACTCAGGAAGTAAAAGATCCCGCCTTCAATACCCAAAACAGTGAATGCTCCAATCCCAAATACCGAGTATGAGATCTGGCTTATAGTTGAGCAAGCGCAGAGTCGTTTCACGTCTGTTTGGGCCAATGCGAGAAGTGCGCCATATATCATTGTTATCGCCGCAAACACCATCACCGGTATGCAAAAAACTTTGAGATCGTCATGCAGTGGCAAAACGAGAACCCTGACTATCACATAAGCCGCTATATTCGCATAAACCGCAAGCAATCCCGCTATGCACGTGGGATGTTCCGCGTGAACCCAGGGCATCCAAACCTGGAAAGGAACCATTGCCAGCTTAATAGCCAATCCGAGAAGGATAAAAGAAGCAATCCAGAGAGTAAGTGGATTCCCTGCAAGATTGTGTAACTCCGAGATCTCAAAGCTGCCTATCTGCGTATAGCTCCATATAATCCCAATCAGGAAGAAGGTCGCCTCAGCAACTCCCCAGAAAAGACACATTAACGCAACTTTGTAACGCTCTATAAAATCGGAATAGCCAAATGTAGCCATTATGAAATAAAGGGGAATAACAGTCAACAGTTCCATGAACAAATACATTGCTATAAGGTTTGTAGAAAAGGAAACACCCATAAAACCGGTGGAAAAGAAGTTAAACAAAAAGAAGAACCGCGTGTAATACATAAGCCAGGTCTTTTTATCCACTTCTCCGTATATTGCCTCTATTCTGTGGTCTACGTAGTGTATCGAGTAAAATGCAAGGGCAAGGCATATTAAATTCATTATCAATGCAACTGGTATACTCAAACCGTCTGCTAAAAGATTAAAATTGACCACCGCTCCAAGTGGGTATTCCTCAAAAATTATTTCTCCCCCATAAACTCTGATGCCCGCTATGCAAAGAAGGACAGTAGTGTATAAGTGAGTAATGCCCGCTATCCAGCCTGCCTTCTCTCCTATTTTTGATCTGGTTAAAAATATGATTACGGAGGCTATGACGGGCACTATTAGTGTTTGAAGAAGAATATGTGGTATCATTTATTTTATCGTCACCCCCCACAATAGCATTATAAGGAGGAGGAAGAAGAAGGATAAGAAGATGTAGATTAAATTCCACGGTAAGTATCCAATCTCACTCTTAAGGGGCTCCACCCCTTTATACATGGCTCTTGGGGTAGAGGTGAGTCCCTTATGATAAAATTTATCCATCCACTTCTCACAAACCGCAACTGCGCCAGGGGAAGACTTAGAAGCATCTGCCGTTCTCAATACATTTCGGTCAATGAAATTCGCAAATGTTATCAGCGGCTTTTGACAGAACCACACAAATCTCATTCCGGGTATTCTGACGAGCCAATCGGTATCGAGATTGATCTTTCTTTGTTCCGGTGGATATACTCCGGAGATTATGAGCACGTAGAAAGCTAAAGAAGCGAACATTAGCATCTGGGCTTGTCCCACCACATGGCTACCCGTGTAAGGCATATAACCAAGGGCAGCAGTGTTAGGGAGAATGTTATAGAGTGGTTGCGGATGAACACCCAAAAAGACACATAAAAAGGCAGGAATCCCCATGCCAAGCATCATATTAAGTGGTGGTTCATGGGTCCTTATGCCGGAGTCTTTGGCAAAGAAAGTGAAATAAGGAACTTTTACGCCCGCATGGTGAAACACACCAGCAGAGGCAAGTTGTAAAAGAACCCATACGATACCCAAATGCAAACATCCCGCTTCACTGATAATCATTGATTTGCTTACAAAACCGCTGAATCCGGGGAATGCGGATATTGATGCTGCTGCTATCATACAGCACGCAGTCGTAAATGGCATGCTCTTCCATAATCCGCCCAGTTCTGTGCAGTTCTCCTTCCCTGTCATATGCATGACAGACCCAGCGGACATAAAAAGAAGTCCTTTGTATATGATGTGGCAGAAAGCGTGAGCCACTGTACCACAAATTGCCAGGTCAGTTCCTATTCCTACGCCGCATAACATGAATCCTACCTGATTAAGGAGGCTATACCCAAGCACCCTCCTTACGTTATTCTCAAGAACAGCATAGAAGATGGGGTACACCGTCATTATCGCCCCGATGTATATCAGAATATCAGTCCCCGGGAATGTTCTTACCAGGATATACACCGCAGTCTTTGTAGTAAAGGCACTCATAAATACCGCACCTGTAATAGTTGCTTCTGGATATGCATCGGGTAACCACCCATGTATAGGGGGAGCACCAGCGTTCAGTAGAAATCCGATGAATATGAAATAAGAGGCTACCCCACCCACTCCTCCTAATCCTATGTAGTCAAACGCAATGGTGCCTGTATTAATGACATACATGATTATGCCTCCTAATAGACATAAACCACCGAAGAAGTGCCACAAGAAATACCTCATTCCAGCCCTTCGTGCTCTATCCGTCTTCCTGAGCCAGACAAGGAGCAGAGATGCAATCGCCATTATCTCCCAGAAGATATACAGTGTGAAGAGGTCACCTGCGAAAACAACGCCAAGTGCACTGCCTACGTAGAAGAATGAAGCCATGTGCTCAATGCTGCTCTCCACATGGAGTGCGTAAAGAACCATACAAAACGCAGCAAGGGTAAATATCAATCCAAAACACAAACTCAGTTTGTCCACTCTACCGAGGACGAGTGTATATTGCAAAAATGGTATATGCCAGAAAGAGCCGCTACTCCCTAATACACCCTTTAACATGAGAATAACGGTTATAAGCGCCGCTGTTGGAGGTAAAAGCAAATATGCCTGTCTCCATTTACCTTTGAAGAGAGGTATGAGGAAGGCACCAAAGATGAGTATAAGTCCCGGATGCAACCACTCAATCATTCTCGGCCCCTCCTTTTCTTATCATAGTAATCCAGATCCTTCGGAAGCCAGAGACGTAGTCCTTTAGCAAAATAAATCAGAAATACACATGCTGCAAATCCAAATATTGCGTAAAATGCTATCACTCTTTCCCACGGGAACGCAATATGCCAGTGAACCGGTAAACCCGCAATGACCATCCCAGCGAGACAACAAGCATAAATTACAATTAATAAATTCCTATGCGGAGGAGCCGGTTTTTTTGCCATAAAACACAGCACGACGTATGCAACAACTCCAACTATGACGTAAAGCCATAGCAGTACTTTATGCCATAACTCGGAATGCGTATACCAGTGAATGAAAAATATTATCCCGATCAGAGCAAAGAAAGAAACAAAAGATGCAATCAATAAATTCCTACTCCTTATCTCATCTTTCACTTCTTCATACACCTCCGAAAATGTTGCTAACCGCCAGCTCAGCAAGGTCAAGGATATGGAATGTATGAGGGAAGAAGCAAAATATGACGGAGAAGATTGCTGTTATAGCTAAGGGAATAACCATGAAAAGATATAATGGATTCTCTGTTTCCTTACTTCTTACTCTTTCTTCTCTCTCTCCTCCGTTCGTTTCCAACGGTTTTTCAAAGAATGCGGTTCTTATTATCGGGAAGAAATAAACAACGTCCAGCAAAGAACTTATCAGGATAACGCCTAGGAAAATCGGCATACCTGCTTCCAGTGTTCCAAGGCAAAGATACCATTTACTTATAAATCCGCATACCGGTGGCGCTCCACACATCCCAATCGCACCAATGGTAAATGCAATCATCGTTATCGGCATTTGCCCACGTCTCCCTATACCTGCCATCTGGCTCACTTCTGTCTTCCCCGCTATTACTATCAGAGCACCAGCACACAGAAAGAGAGTTATCTTCATGAACCCGTGGAAAGGAATATGAATCATTGATCCTATTGCACCGAAATGACTTAATAACGCCACACCAAAGATGATGTAAGATAACTGGCTTATAGTGGAATATGCCAATCTCCTCTTCAAGTTGTCCTGTCCGATAGCCAAGAAAGAACCCACAATCATGGTAAAAGAAGCAATAGAAGCAAGTATTAGCCCCAGTCCAAGCGAACTCATCAGATCTATTCCATATATGTAGCATACGACCCGGACAAACCCAAATACACCTGCCTTTACTACTGCTACGGCATGCAAAAGCGCACTTACCGGCGTTGGCGCTACCATTGCAGTAGGAAGCCACGAGTGAAAAGGCATCCATGCAGCTTTCATTAAGCCCAGCATGAATAACGCAAATAATATCATCAATACCCAGGGTGCTGCAGAATCGAGACTTAATATTCCATTGGGCACAAAATCGGTAGTCCCGGTAAGGCAATAGGTTAACACTGTCGCAGTGAATAAGAACCAACCGGATGTAAGCAAATATGTCAGGTATTTACGACCTGAAAATAACGCTTCTTTATCCCCGTGGTGGGCCACCAACCAGTATGTAGACGCCGTTAACGTCTCATAGAAAACGTAGAAAGTGATGAGGTTCTCGGACATTGCCATGCTTACCGCAGCGAAGATGGCTAAAGCGAACATGAAGAAGTATCGAGTTTGCGCGTGCTCCTTCAATGCACGCATATAGCCTATGGAGTATAGAGAGACCAGAATCCAGAGGCAGGAAGAAGTAAAAGCGAAAAGAAGACCAAAAGCATCTACTTTATAGCTAAAAACAATCCCGGGAGCTACAGTAAGGAGATGGCATCTGAGCTCTTGTCCTTCCAGAATAATCGGTGCCATTGAGAGGACAATCAAAAACTGTATTACACTGGCGGTTATCGTGCAGCTCTCCCTCAGATTCACCCGCGTGGAAAGCTTCGGATGATAAAATAGTAGTATGAGGAGAGCACAAATAGCGGGGCATGCAACTGCTAACACCGGTCTGATGGATTCCACTACTACCGTCATGGCACCACCACCCCCAAACCCAATCCCGAATTAATTGCGTCCATTATGGGTAAAGGAGTCCCAATGAGCCAGATAATCCCCACAATGAAACAGAGAAATGCAAGCACTAACCCTGGAATGAACATACTCATCGGTACCTCGGTTACACTTATTTCTTTTTCTCCCTTCTCTTCTGTCCTTATGTACATAATTTCTATTACATGCCAAAAATAAACGATCATAAGAAGCGTGCTGAAGAATATCACAGCTACAAATATATATTTGCCTGCATCTAACGCAGCGAGTATTAAATACAATTTCGTTACAAATCCTACGCTTGGCGGGAATCCTATCATAGAAAGAGCAGCTAAAAGGAAGGCAAAGCAGGTATAAGGCATCTTCCTCGCTAACCCCACAAGGTCCCTTATATCCCGTAAATCTGCCTTATAGATGAATGCACAGGCTGCCATGAACAAGCAGCCTTTCATCAATGCATGGTTCAGTATATGCATCAATGCAGGAGTTAGTCCCAAGGTTGTGGAAGTGGAAAGTCCCACACCGAGCATGATATATCCAATATTCGCTATACTCGAATATGCAAGCATCCTTTTCAAGTCAAACTGCGCTATCGCAAGTATAGAGCCAAAGATCATGGCTATTGCAGCTACCCAGCTAATAATATCGAATATAGGGAAAAGAGTGATGAAATCCACGGTGAAGACTGAAAAAATGACCCGTATGAGTGCGTAAATGGAAGCCTTTGCCATCGCTGTTGATATTATCACGCTTATCGCAGAAGGAGCGTAGGTATAAGCGTCGGGTTGCCAGGTATGAAGGGGGAAGAAAGCGGATTTTATACCTAAGCCAATGAAGAAGAAAACAAAAGCTGCTTGAACTGCTTTATTCCCATACAGAGCGGGGAGCAAAATCCTTAAATCAGCCATGTTCAGTGTGCCAGTTACCGAATAAAGGAAACCTATGCCAAGAAGGAAGAAGCAAACACCAAGAGCACCCAATATCAGATAATTATAACTCGCTCTCAATGCCCTCCCACCGGCTGCCGCTATCAATGCATATCCCGCCAGAGAGGCTATTTCAAGAAAAACATACAGGTTGAACATATCTCCGGTTACCACTACACCGGCTAACCCGGTCACGAGTATTTGAAAAAGGGTATAGAAGGTTGGGAGCTTCCTCGCCTCTATTTCATGCTCCACACTCCTCTTTGAATATATCGCCGCCAATAAGCTCAAGAAAAGAATTATAATCAGAACATAAGCATTCAATGTATCTACAACATATTCTATACCCCAGGGTGGTCTCCACCCGCCCAACCAGTAATGAATAGTCCCCACGGTAAGGACATGACGCAAGATGAAAATAGACAGAATGAACTGGAAGGTGATTGTTGCGAGGGAAATGAAAAAGCATGATTTCTTGTTTATCACTCCAGCAAGTAAAATAGTTATTGCAGAAAGCAGAGATATTGCAACCACGAGCACAGGAAACTGCTCAATTGGCAACATTTATCAGGTTCCTCTTTCCAGATCCATCTCCATCTCCATTATCTCTTCTTCTTCTATTGTCCCGTATTCCTCATACAATCTCACTACCAGGGCGAGGGCAACCGCGAGCGTTGCCGCAGCTACTACTATACCGGTAAGCATGAGCACATGCGGTAATGGATTCACGTACATGTAGCCTTCGTGTATCCCATGCTCCCAAACAATCGGCGCAGTTCCAAATCGTAGTCCCCATCCAGTTCCTACATCTGAAAGGGATACGTAGAACAGGAAAATAGCGGTTTGAAATATACTTAGCCCAATAAGTTTCTTCAACAAATTCTCCTTTGCTATCATTGCGTAGAAACCGATAAGCATGAGAACGATGGAAATCCAGTAATTATATTGTTCAAGTATGTGCTGAACTATCCATTCTATCATCTATCTCTCCGCACCTCCTTCTTCTTCCCCCACGCTTTCTTCTTTCCACGCGAGGTCGAAGAATAGAGATACAAATGCTGCCATCACCGTCATCCCTATCCCTATTTCCACTACGTCTGCTATCATCAACGCCCTCGTATTCGCATGCCCAATTATATTAGAAAGAGGAACTGCAGCATAGTTCAGATACTGTGCTGCGCCGAGGCTGAAAATAATACATAAAAGACCTATTCCTGCATAGAGATACAATCCGAGGCATTTAAAAGCGGCATTCCAGGACTCCGGGAATTTACTCCTACCGCTGGTAATACCAAAAGCAGTGACGTATAAAACAAAAGAAGCTGCAATTATTGTTCCTCCCTGGAAACCGCCTCCTGCTCCTTCCGTTCCCATCATCACGTATAATCCATATAATTGAATAAAGGGAATCATCAGCCGCGCTATCGTTTCTATTACAACATCCC
>JAUXGS010000075.1 GCA_030621945.1 Methanosarcinales archaeon
GCAGCCGAATTGCTCGTTCCAACATCTATACCTATTGTTTTGGCCATTTTTTAGCCTCCATAATACATTATATCTAATGAATACTATCGCCTTTATCCCATATAAAAGTTTACAGGCGGTTGGTTTTGGACATGCCTATCCTTCTGATTACCGCAGCGTTTTCCGTTGCTAACGTCCTGTTCTCACTTCTATTTTATGGTCATCACATCAACTCTGTTTATATATCAGTTACAATCATGACCACTACCCTTTATTACGTTCAACCCTATAATTCTAACTATGGCTATTGATGATAACGAGCGTGAGTTAAACGAGGAACAAGTTGAAGAGCGTGTCATAGAAGTCAGCGTTGAAGACGAGATGAAGAACTCGTATATAGACTACGCGATGAGTGTAATTGTAGGAAGGGCACTTCCTGACGCTCGTGATGGACTAAAACCGGTGCATCGCCGCATATTATACGGCATGCATGAACTTGGTGTCGCACATAATAGACCGCATAAGAAATCCGCGAGGATAGTGGGAGATGTCATGGGTAAATACCACCCTCACGGTGACGTCGCCATTTACGACACAATGGTAAGAATGGCACAGGATTTCTCTTACCGATACCCGTTGGTAGACGGCCAGGGTAATTTCGGCAGCGTAGACGGAGATTCCGCTGCTGCAATGCGATATACCGAGGCGAGACTGTCAAAGATAGCTGAGGAGCTGCTGCTTGACCTTGATAAAGATACCGTCGCCTGGAGTCCTAATTTTGATAATAGAATGAAAGAGCCGCAGATTTTACCCGCAAAGTTACCTAACCTCTTGATAAACGGCTCTTCTGGTATCGCTGTTGGTATGGCTACGAACATGCCGCCACATAATTTAACTGAGGTGGTGGAGGGCGTAATAAGAGTGATAGACGAGCCAGACGTGAGTATTGGTGAGTTGATGCACATAATAACGGCTCCCGATTTTCCCACCGGTGGAATAATTTCGGGCTATGAAGGTATAAAACGGGCGTATGAGACTGGTAGAGGCAGCATACGGATACGAGCAAAGGCAGATATAGAACAAACGGCTAAAAGAGAGCAAATCATCATAAAGGAGATACCATACCAGGTAAACAAGAGCAAACTGATGGAAGAGATTGCGGAGTACGTCCGGAAATACAAGGTGGACAACATTACAGGGTTACGAGACGAATCAGATCGCAAGGGAATGAGGATTGTCATAACCTTGAGAACGGGCGCTAATGCCCCCATCATTTTAAACAAGCTTTATAAGCACACGCAATTGGAAACCACGTTTGGTGTGATCAATCTCGCACTCATAGATGGCGAGCCACACGTATTAACGCTCAAGGAGCTCATCGAATGCTACATAAAGCACAGGAAAGAAGTAACGATCCGTAGGCTGCACTACGAATTAGAGCGTGCTGAGAAGCGGAGACATATATTAGAGGGCCTGATCATCGCAATATCAAACATAGACGAGGTGATAAGGCTCATAAAAGCGTCACGCGATAGTAAAACTGCTAAATCCGCTCTGATCGAGCAATTTGAGCTGAGTGAGGAGCAGGCGAAAGAGATATTGGATATGCGGCTTTCGCGATTGAGTGCCTTAGAGCGTGACAAAATAGAAACCGAGCGGGCAGAGCTCGAAACAAAAATAACGTGGTTAAAGGAGATATTAGCGAGTGAGGCCCGCATATTTGGCGTTATAAAAGAAGAACTGATAGAGCTGAAGGAGAAGTATGGCGATGCGAGAAGGACAGATATAGAGGAGATGGTGGCGTTAAGCGAGCGAGATTTTATAGAAGAGGCGGAAGTAATCCTCTTTTTAACACAGCGTGATTATGTGAAACGAATATCCGCGGATATTTTCAAAGGGCAGCTGCGTGGTGGAAAGGGAATAGCCGTGATAGATAGGAAAGAAGACGATGTTGTCGTTAATTTCATACGTGCATCTACAAGGGAACGTCTGATTCTGCTTACCGAATATGGCAGGGCATACCAGGTGAAGACCTACGAAATCATTCCAACGAGCCGACATGCGAAAGGGAAACCACTGGTGAATCTTCACGGGCTGAGCGCAGCCATAGAAGAGAAGGAAAAAATTGTATCTGCTCTTGCTATACCTGAGGATGTGGATAGTGCTATAGAAAACGCGTTTATCGTTTTCGCTACAAAACGAGGCGTGGTAAAGAGAAGCGCACTCGCGAATCTGAAGGCTATACGCGTTACGGGCATCGTCGCCGTTAGGGTTGATCAACGCAAAGACGACGTGTTAGCCGATGTGGCGCTAATATCCGGTGGCGAGCAAACGGGTATAATCCTGAGTTCGAAGAAAGGCAAGGCGATCTTGTTCCAGGAAGATGAATTGCGGGAGATGGGCAGATATGCCGCTGGAGTACGGGGGATGAGATTGGACCCGGGTGATGAGATAGCAAGTATAGAGGCGGTTGACTTGAGTTTGAGTAATTCAAGACTCGTTACGATAACAGAGAAAGGGTATGGAAAAAGAACGAAACTGGATGCGTATCGCGAAACACACCGGGGTGGCAAAGGCGTGATTAGCATTAGAGGTGCAGAACGAAACGGAAACGTAGTGTGTATCAAGCAAGTAAAGAATGATGACGAATTGATGATTGCTACTTCTGACAATATGGTGACCAAGACTGCGGTGAAAAAAATTTCCGTTCAAGGTAGGAACACGCAGGGTGTGCGGCTGATGAAGGTGAAGGCTGGTGAACGAATAGTGGCGGTGGACGTGGTTTAGTTTTAAATACTTTTTTCTCAACGCCGCGAGAACGGCACTCATTATCAAACCGAGCAGCACCCCCATGATTTTAAATTCCGGGAATTTGGGTTTGGTTTTCTCTTGATTCAACCGGAGATGCTGTTGATAGGGGTGCTGCCGGTTCAATCGGAGGTTTTGCTAGCTCTACCGGAGATTCTTTAGCTCTTCGTTTACCTTTACCAACCAAAAGTCACGATCACTAGCATCGTACGATTCCGTGCTTCCTGCAATGATGTAGCCGCCATCTGCTGTCTGCCGGACTGCATTTACTCCGTCCAACTCTGTACCGCCAAAGGTCTTGTTCCATTGTTCGTTCCCCGCAGAATCGGTTTTCAATAGCCAAGCATCAGCAGTATCAACAACGTACGACTCCGTCTCTCCCGCTACTATGTACCCTCCATCTGCTGTCTGCTGTGCAGAACTTGCACGATCCCAATCAGGACCTCCAAAGGTCTTGTTCCATTGTTCGTTTCCCGCAGAATCGGTTTTTACCAGCCAGGCATCCGGCTTACTATTAACACCGTACGGCTCCAGATCTCCTGCAATGATGTAGCCACCATCTGTAGTCTGCTGGACATAACTTGCTCCATCCAAGCCTGCACCACCGAAGGTCTTGTTCCATTGCTCTCTGCCCTTGGAATCGGTCTTCACCAGCCACATATCACTGCCATAACCCGCAACATACGACCGCGTATATCCTGCAATGATGTAGCCGCCGTCCGTGGTATGCTGAACAGAGAATGCTACATCACTACCAGTACCACCGAAGGTCTTGTTCCATTGCTCTCTGCCCTTGGAATCGGTCTTCAACAACCACATATCACTACTACCCGCACCATATGACCGCGTATAGCCTGCGAGGATGTACCCACCGTCCGTAGTATGCTGAATTGAAATTGCCCAATCTCCATCAGTTCCACCAAAGGTCTTGTTCCATAGCTCGTTTCCCATTGAATCGGTTTTTATCAACCACGCATCACTCCTACCAGCACCGTAGGAGTCCGTCCCTCCTGCGAGAATATAGCCACCGTCTACCGTCTGCTGGACTGAAATTGTCCAATCATGGTTGGCACCGCCAAAGGTTTTGTTCCATAGCTCGTTTCCTACTGAATCTGTTTTTACAATCCGTGCATCGCTCCCACCAGTTTCGAAGGAGTACGTGCCTCCTGCGAGAATATAGCCGCCATCTACAGTTTGCTGAACAGACCGTGCCACATCACGGTCAGGACCGCCGAAGGTCATGTTCCATGCCTCTTCAGGCGGTGTCGCTCCACTTACGCATCCGACACTTACGCACGCCATAAACAGAATCGAGAATGGCAAAACCATCAAAAATTTTCTTCTTCTTCTTCCGCTTTTCATTTTTTCACCTCCTAAACTTTTTGTAGTATTTACACTACATTATGTTTTTACTTTTATAACTATAAAAACTTTTAATTATCTAAAATGGAAAAATTTATATACCCCTCCGCTTTTTACCTAATCATGCACGTGGCAGATCCGAGATCTGATATTCTCGACACTTTGAAGCGGAAGAATTCTTCTGTTGACGAATTGTGTTCACAATTGGGAATTTCGCCGACTGCGACGAGGCAGCATCTGTCTATTTTGGAGCGGGATGGTCTGATAACAAGAACATCGGTGAAGGAAAAATTGGGGAGACCGAAAGTCTTTTATTTGCTCACCGAAAAAGCTGAAAAACTATTCCCTAATGCTTATTCCGACTTTTTTAAGTGGATTATCAAGGACATAATAGATAGGGAAGGGCCAGAAGCGGTGAGAACGTTGATGGGGCGATTGGGAACTGAACAAGCATCGCATTACAAAGGAAGAATGAGGAACGACGGAGATGTGGAGTCGGTCGTGGAAATATTGAGCGAACTGGGGGGATTCGCAGAGATGGAGCGAGAGGAGGGCCACATATTAATAAAAGAATACAATTGTCTCGTTTATGAGATCGCAATGGAGTTCGGTGAGATCATGTGTGAGTTTAATCGGAGCTTCATCAGTAGTTTGCTCAATGCACGTGTCGAGCAAAAGAGCTGTATCGCAAATGGAGATAGGTGCTGCTCTTTTGCCGTTGAAGTAGACTAACTAAAGTCTTGAAAAGTTCATCGCTCTATCATTTCAATGACTTTACCCTCGACAATAGAAGCGATAATCATGTAAATGAGCAGCAGTACCACAAACGCCATCCCGAAGTAATAAACCATTAACGGCAGTAGCGGAATTTTTATCGCTCGATTATACAGGAAAACGGCAACTAAACCGCTGCGCATACCTTGATCCCGAAGATCTTTCAATAACGGATACCAGATATAAATAGGGCCGTGACTCAGCATCCCCGTAGATACGGCTAAGAACCATCCTTTGATGCCCGAGCCTTTACCAACGTACTTCGACACCGTTTTTGGTTTGACAAAATAATTCACTATACCCATAAGAATTAATATCAGAACCAGTACGGGAACTATCTGAATGAGCACGTTACCACTTGCTTTGAGCGCTTTCTGTATGCTGTCTGGTTCGAGCAGATAAAGAACGATATAGAGACCGATCACCGCGCCTAAGAAGTATAACCCATAGTAGTAGCCTTCCCCTTTTTTCTTTATTCCATTCTCTGTGGCTCTTTTCTCTTTCATGGGATCGCCATTAACGTTAACGTCGTAACCGTAGCTATCGAAACCACGATAGCGAGGATAAAACCGAGTATATTTCGAGCGATGGCGAATCGTTTCCCGAGTATCGCGGCTTCGGCCGGGAATTGAAGAACGCCAACGGTAACCCACGCCAC
>JAUXGS010000082.1 GCA_030621945.1 Methanosarcinales archaeon
AGCGAACGAGCTTCTGAAACCTCTTTTACTGCTCCTTCTATCGAAAATCTATACTGCCCGGGCATAGAACTAATCGGCTTTCTCACTTCTATGTTCTCGTCAATAAACAATGGGAGAATCAGGTCGTCTATGGACAATCGAGTTTCTTGTATCAGTTTCAGCCCTCGCAAACGCCTCATTCTAACAGTTGGGAACATACCGGTCATGTTTATCACGCCCATAATCTGATAACTGGTATCAGGTCATGATAAATCTTCCCATTTGCATCTATGAACTCTTCGCACGTTCTTTTTCCTCTTTTTGCTTAGTTTCCGGTGCTTTAGACCCTTTATGACCATCAAACTCTTTCTCAAACTGCAATATCAGGAAATCTATAAAATTAGCATCAGTGTAATTCCTGAATATCTTGGTTTGTGTATGAAGGGTTTTAGCTAAAATTGCATGCGAGAACCCGTCCAATACCTCCTTATGATTGCGCCCTTTTTCTAAATAGCTGAGTGCTTTCTTTCTCTCCTCCTCCATTACGTGATGCCCGTGCTTATAAAGCATGGTGATAAGTATTTCGGCCTTTTGGCGATTTAAAATATAGTTAAAGATTTCCATCTCTTCCTCTATTATCCGTTCAACTTTACTAACCTCGGAAAGCCTTCTTTTCAGGTTCTCCTCACTTATTTCGTATAAACTGTCCAGGTCATACAGCTCAATTCCCTTTATCTCGCCTACTCTTTCCTCCACGTCCTTAGGATTCGCTATGTCTATAATAAGAAGCTCGTTATCCGTTCTACGATGTTCCATCATTCTTGCCATTAACTTGAAATCCAGAATGTAATGAGGTGCTGACGTAGTGCAGATAGCAATATCACAGGCAGAGAGATACCGTTCTTTATCATCCAGTTTGACCACTTCACAACAAACCTCTTCTGCAAGTTTTTTCGCTTTCTCATACGTGCGATTGGCAATGAATATGGCTTTCAGATTTTTTTCGGAAAGAGCCCTTGCTACCAGCGTCCCCATATCCCCTGCACCGATTACAAGAATGCTTTTTTCTTTTAATCCCCCGGTTATGTATTCTGCAAGCTCAACCGCCGCAGACCCGATAGAAACTGAGCCCTCGTTTATTTTCGTCTCACTTCTCGCCCTCTTCGCTGCTTTTGTCGCCCTTTCGAATGCCATGTCCAGGAGACTGTCTATCGTCCCTTCTTTCCTGCTATCCAGGTGACACTTCTTTATCTGCCCCAGGATCTGGTCTTCTCCCACTATCATCGCTTCAAGCCCGCAAGCGACCCGCATAAGATGCTCTACCGCATCTTTGCCCACGAAAATCCCGCTTTTTTCTAATTCCAGCCTCTTAGCAGCATCCTCTAAAACCTCTCTCGGGTATTCCGAAGTGATATACGCCTCTACGCGATTGCACGTTTTTATAATCGCATAGCCGCTCACGCGCGGGTCTTCTGAGAATAGTTCTGGTGTCAAATGGTCAGCGACCTCTTCAAGTTCCAGAACATCACAGTTTTTATGCGATAACCATAAAGCGCCAATTTTATGCATATCTATCCTCTACAATTCTGATAATACGTCTTTTAGCAACCTCGACAGGCTCGTCAAGAGCGGCCCAGCAGTCAGAATCGCTCAATACGTAGTTTAAAATCTCTTTCCTTTGCCCTTCATCTTTGATCTTCTCTTTTAAATAATCTCTTAGGTGTGTCTGGATATACAGCATCTTTTCCTCTTTTTCACCTATAAGTGACGCAATCTTTCCCTTCATATACCTTGCCATTGCAGGTCCTTTACCCTCTGTAGAAACAGAAATAATAAACCCACCTTTGTTTACAACCGAAGACATAAACGTATTCCCCTTATCCTTATAATTGATGAGCACATCGCTTTTCGCCGCCTCGGTAAAGAGATGCTCATTGAGTGTGACATCACTGGTGCAAATGAGGATTAAAAACGTGTCCTTTACGAGCACGTCCAAGTTCTGATTCCATAAATCGTATCTGAAACACTGAATTTCTCCCTTTTCACACAGCTCTTCTATGTGAGGTGTGAAATCCAAGCTATAAACTTCCAGATTCACCTTCCCCCCATCCTTATCCGTATCCAAAATCTGGCGTATCTTCCGCTCTGCAACGTCTCCTCCGCCAAATACAATTATTCTTTTATCAGAGACCTTAACATAGAGGGGAAGCATGGTATCTGTTTGTTCTTGGTAAGAACAATATTCTTTCTCCTAATTTTTAAAGTTTTTGATTCTCGATATTCTTGCACTCTTGACAAAATTTTCAGCAAACCCGGTATAAGAAGCTGCATGCAGATGTGCAAAGGAAGCGAGGCAGTTCTTTGATATAATGCCATCCATTCCATCCATTATACCCTCGCCTCTGAGTATTTCATAAGCAAAATCAACATTTGCCTGATTTTCAAGCAATATATTAGAATGATGGAATTCATGCCCCTTAAACCTGCTGCCTTTTTTACCTATGATACAATCCTTCTGAAATTCTCCTTCTACATAGTTGATGACTCTCTTCTCTCCAAATCTCACTAATCCTTTCATCACACTGCAGAGCTCAAAATTGTTGTTTTTATACTCGAGTTGTTCCATCAAATACATCAACCCGCCACATTCCGCATATATAACCCCATATTGATCGTAAAAGTCTTTTACAGCGTTGAGCATTTGCGTGTTCGAGGAAAGCTCCTCTGCATACAGCTCTGGGAAGCCACCGCCAATATATAATGCCCTCACACCTTCGGGAAGTTTTTTATCCCTTACAGGACTGAAATATACGAGTTCTGCACCTTCCAAAGCAAGCAAATCCAATGTATCCTGATAGTAAAAATTGAAAGCTTCGTCGAAAGCCACTGCAATTCTGACTTTTGCTTTTTCGCTCCTATCCGCATGAAAAATGCGTGACACCGGCGGTTTCAGAGCGTGTGCTGACTTTGCAACATCTAAAAACGCTTTTATATCAACATTCTCCTCCACCGAGTTTTTTATCATATCCAAAACGCTGTTAAAATCGTTCCCTCTCTTTTTACATTCAGTTGCGGTAATCAAACCGAGGTGCCGCATAGAGATTTTCAGGTCGCTCTTGCGAGGGATCTTACCGATAACATTTATACCACAATACTTCTCCACCGCTTTCTGCGCCTTCTCCCCGTGTCTATCGCTTCCAATGTTGTTTAAAATAACACCTAAAATCTGTACTTCAGGATCAAAACATTTATATCCGTTAACAAGTGCTGCAACACTCCTCGTGATACTCCCTGCATCAATCACAAGTATAACCGGGCAGTCTAAAATCTTGGCTATCTGTGCAGTGCTTCCTACATCATCGAAATAATTCAAACCTTCGTAGAGTCCCCGTACTCCTTCTATCACCGCGATATCAGCACCCTTACTACCCCTTATAAATATCTCCTTCACCACCTCGGGAGACATCAAAAACCCGTCTATATTCCTCGAAGGTCTGCCAGAAACCAGGGTATGAAAGCCCGGATCAATATAGTCGAGTCCTACCTTGAACCCCTGAACCGCAAGTCCTCGCTCTCGCAAAGCGCCCAATAGCCCAATACAAACAGTAGTCTTACCTGCTGAGCTTCTGTCCCCTGCAATCACTACCCTCGGGATGTTCATATTTATTCTAAAAATTTTTATTTCACTTTAAAGGATTTGAAATTTTTGGCAAAAATGAGACAGATAGCATTTTATGGTAAAGGTGGCGTTGGGAAATCCACAGTAAGCTCGAACATCGCTGCTGCGTTAGCTGAGCATGGTCTTGTAGTGATGATGATTGGCTGCGACCCAAAGTGCGACTGCACGAGAAACTTACGAGGCGAGGTGGAAATACCAACTATTCTTGACACATCAAGAGACAAAGGTATAGAGCAGTTGGGTCTTGATGGAGTGGTGAAAGGAAATAAAATCAGACTTGATGAAGTCATCTACAAAGGTTATAAGGGGGTTTATTGCGCCGAATGTGGAGGGCCAAGACCTGGTGTTGGATGCGCGGGTAGAGGAGTCCTCGTTGCGATTGATCTGCTTAAGAGGCTGAATGCCTTTGAAGTGCTTAAGCCGGACGTGGTGATCTACGATGTACCTGGCGATGTTGTGTGTGGTGGTTTTGCAATGCCCCTGAGGCGGGGTTTGGCTGACGAGGTTTATATTGTAACATCAGCGGATTATCTTGCTCTTTACGCTGCGAACAATATTTGCAAGGGTATCAGCGAGTTCGCAACCAAAGGCGGGTCTCCGTTGGGGGGTATCGTTTATAACGTTAGAGGTATGCTTGATGACGAGGATGTCGTTCACGACTTCGCTGAGGAGGCTGGATCGCAAGTTATTGGTCATATCCCAAACGCACATCAGATTGCAGAAGCCGAAATCGAGGGTAATACCGTAATTGAATATGCCCCTAATAGCGATGTTGCAAATTTGTTCCGGGCGCTGGCTCTGAGAATCAGCACTAACACGCAGACCACAGTTCCTGAGCCGTTACCACCAAAAGCGATGATCAGGATAGGGCAGGTAATAAGAGGGAGGACAAAGGAGAAGTACGAGTTCATGAATCAAAAGAAATAGACGCTTCCTCGAGAGTTACGAGTTTTTTATCTGTGTTCTCCAGTTCCACTTAGCTTCATTTTTCTTAACTTAACGTTATTTTCTCATACAGTATGAAATATCACTTATTAAAAGTTAGACAAAACAGCATAAAAATCGAAAGTTATTTAAGATGCATAATTTTTAAAAAGAAGATAGAATCGATTGATAGCTCGTAAAATAAAGAAGGTGACGAAAATGGCAAAAGGAGAAAAAAGAGACGTAGGCGGAGATGGAGAAGACGTTGCAGTCGTTTTAATAGGACATGGAAGCACATTACCGTATAACAAGGAAGTATTAGAAGAGTTAGGACGGAGAATAGAACTGCGGGGGATATTTAAGGCGGTACGAGTTGCATTCATGCAATTGAACTCGCCAAGCATTGAAGAAGTACTGAGAACCCTTGCTAAGGACGGAATGAAGAACATAGTGGCACTGCCAGTTTTTTTAGCGGACGGGGCGCATACCACAGAGGACATTCCAGAGAAGTTGAAAATCGCTTTCGAGGAAGCTTGGGAGGATTTGGGTAGAGATGTTACGCTTACTTACGCAAAGCCAATAGGCGTGGATGACCGGATTGTGGATATATTACTGGACCGCGTAAAAGAGGCGACGGCGGGAGAATGAATTAAAAAAGTCATAGATTGAATCATTCAGATAGAGGATTTGGATAAGACCCCATAGTTTTCACTTTTTGGGGGGTTTTTTCGATTCCTTTTTCGCAACCATTAAGCGAGAGCATAATTGACTGCCGA
>JAUXGS010000229.1 GCA_030621945.1 Methanosarcinales archaeon
GAGGCGTTCTCCTCTTCTCCTGTCAATGTTCCCACCAGCATTATATCGTCCAGTATTCCACTGACGTTCACGGGATTTAAGCCTACAACCGTTATGTTCAACTCTTCTAACCGCTCAAATGTCTTTTTTCCGTTCAACTCATCGCCAAGAACAAGGTCTGGCTCTTGGGCTACCACTTTCTCTATGCTTACCGTAGAAACGCCACCGACCTTTTCCCGCTCTTTTGCTTCTTCTGGATAATTGCAGTATTCGGTCACGCCCACAACCCTATCACCAGCGCCAATGGCGAACAATATTTCCGTATTAGTTGGAGATAAGGAGATAATTCTTTCCGGTATCTCCCCTAAGGTTACGTTCCTGCCGAAATCGTCTGTTATTGATAGTGTTTCCGCCCCTACTGGTAAGGAAGAGAAAGCGATTGCACTCGCTAAAACGATTGTTAGCGCTGCGAATATTATCCTTTCCCCCATTCCTTTATTCCCTCTCTTTACCATTCTATTTTACACCCTCCGTCATGTTTGCGGGTACGTATATCATCCCACCACCTTCTGTCTTATATATTCTTCCCACTTCTCCCACAATTTCTGTCTGCACCGTCTCATTCATCATATCCAGCTTCTCGATTCGTTCACCGCTTTTCACAATCACTTCCATGTTCTGCTGCCCCGGATTTTTGATAATAGTCATATCTGTCTGTGTTAAAAGCTCGGGTATGCTGAGGTACATCAACAGCATAACCATCAGTCCAAGCGCAAACACCATTGCCACATCGAATAGATTTGCAACCCCGCTCATAGGGTCGTCGTCTTCTTCATCTCTCCGTTTATCTTTCCTATTCATGTATTTCATCTCTCCTTCCCCTTTTATAACCACAGATTATCTTGTGTAATCTCGTGGTTTTTTACTTCCCTCCGAAGAGCACTTCACAAATGTATCTTATATCGTCCATGTCATCATCATACCACCGTCTTCTTATCGTATAAACAACGTATGAAACACCACCGATTAGCAAACCAACGACCGTAGTGCCAAATGCGATGATTAAATTGTTTGCAAGCGTTTCCACATCGCCTCTTGTAAGTGCTAAAAGTGCGGGGCCCATCGGTATCAGCGTTCCCATAAGCCCGAACATCGGACCCAGTCTAACCATTACCTTTGTTCGTTCAAGCCGCTTTAACATGGATGAATCACATTTCTGCAGTAACTTCTCAAGGTTGATTGAGAACATGCCGGGGTTTTGAGCTGTTTTCTCCTCTTTTATCTCTACAAGCACTAAAAGACCGTTTAAAAAGAGATATACGAATCGCTTTGAGGTGCAATCCCTGAGCATGCTGATTCCTTTCTCGAAGATATCTTCATCTATCAGCGTCTTTGCCTCAAGCACACCCGTCTCAAAGTCCTTCGGGTTATTCTTACGCTTCGAGAACCGCATCAAGAATTGCTTTTTTACACCTTTTTCCTTTTCCCGTACGGTGTCCACTCTCTTTAATCTGCCGGCTCTCGCAAGCCACTCAAACGAGAACATGCCGAATTCTACAACGATGAACGCAGTCAACATA